>ONVJ01000219.1 GCA_900321265.1 uncultured Eubacteriales bacterium | reverse complement strand
TCGGTGTCGGGCGCAGAGATCCCGAGGATCTTCATGTTTCTTTGGATCACCGACTTAGGCCTCCAGGAATATGCCCTTGTCCTGAAGTCGGCGTCGTCGGCGAGAGTTCCCGGGTCGGGGCGGGGAAGAGGTCTTTCATAAAAGAAATCTATCGGCGAATAAAGCGTGCCTGCGGCTCTCGCCGCTTCGGTATAAGGGCAGACCTCCTGGCAGATGTCGCACCCCCAGACCGTCCGGTGCTTGCGGATGAGGGCCTCCTCGCCATCGGTAAGATCGCCTTTCTTCTGGGTGACCGCCGAGAGGCATTCCCCCGAGAAGGAATAAGGGCATGCCTCCCTGCATTTTCCGCAGCCGGGGCATCTTTCGGGCTCTCGCGGGATCGTGTCGGGGGGGAGCGTAGTCAGTATCTCGAAGAGAAAAACATAAGACGAGTATTCCTTCGTGATCAGCATTCCGTTTTCTCCGATTACCCCGAGACCGGCGCGGGCCGCGGCGTCGCGTTCGTCGATCGGGGATGAGTCCCCGAAGACGGCAAAGCTTTCACCCGGAAAGATACTCTCCGCTTTCTCCAGGATCTTTCTGCCGGTCTCTTCGATGAAGAGATGGTAGTCTCTTCCAACCGCGTAGGCAGAGACAGTCCTTTCTTCATCGCAGAACCGGGTATAATAGGGGATCGTTCCCATATATACCGAAACCGGCTCGAAAGGCAGCCGCCGCAGCTTGTATTCTTTTATGACCCGGCAGCTGCTCAGGGGGATTCCTGCGGCTCTGATCCCGTATTCTGCCATCAAACCGGAAAGACCTTGCCGTATTCCGGATTTATCATTTTCTGTTTTATCGGTGTTCATTTCAGTTCACTTCCTGTGAGGGCCCGGGAGATCTGCCTCAGCGTTGCTTGTTCATGTCCTCATTTCGCTTCCGCGGCGAATCGGTAGATCGGTTCCGGGAGGCTTCGGCGATCATTCTTTAATATATTATATCATTTTTTTGAATTATTGTCTATGCTCATGCTCAAATATCGGCGGTCAGGACGAAAAAGGGCCGGCTGCTCGGAAGAAGTAAAAAAGCAGGGGGGCGCGACGCTGCCTGAAGGGTATCGGAAAAAAGTGTGCGAACATCCGGCGGATCCGGAATTTTTATCCGCCTTTCAAGGAGTTTTTCACTCGCTATCATTTATTGTTCACAAATGAGATGTATAATAATGGAGCATCAGGTAAAGGAGATGTTTGTTATGGAAGATAATTTCAATTCAAAAAATGATGCCCGGATGGCAGAGTCAAACCAAAACGGTGCCGACGTCAACGGACAGAGCCAGATCTACGGCGCGGTATACAGGCCTGATTCGATGTCTGGCGAATACAGATTTACCTCTTACAGTTCGAATCCCGGCACCGTCAGCCGCCCGGCGCCCGCAGAGGCGCAGAAGCCCGCAAAGACCCAGGGCCGCAGAGGCGGCGTCGCGCTGGTGGTAGCTATCACAGCCGCGGTACTGGCTGTCATCACAATGCTCTTTCTCAGCTGCGCCGGACTGATGATCCTCTCGAAGCGGTTCGTCTTCCGCACAGACGGAGTCGAAACTCAGCCGCAGTCGCAATCCGCCGACCCGGAAGAGACCAAAGAGGCGAATTTCCAGGTGTCCGACAGGACGTCGTCACCGGTATCGACGACGGCTGTTAGCATCGGCGAGCAGATGTCCATCGCAGGCGTCGTGGCGGCTGTCAAGGATTCTGTGGTCGAGATCACGACCGAAACGGTAACCGGCGGAAGCGGAATATACTCCCAGTATGTTCTGAGCGGAGCCGGCAGCGGAGTCATCATCTCGGATACCGGCATGGTCATAACGAACCATCACGTCATCGACGGCGCTACCAAGATCACCGTAAGACTGACCGACGGTACCGAGTTCGACGCGAAGGTCATCGGCAGCGATCTCGACGCCGACATCGCGGTCGTCAGCATCAAGCCGGGCGACAAAAAGCTGACCTCCGCCGTCATAGGGAACAGCGACACGCTGGTAGTCGGCGAGGAGATCGTCGTCATAGGCAATCCTCTCGGAGAACTCGGCGGGACGGTGACGAACGGCATCATTTCGGCAACCGAACGCGAGATCATGATCGAAGAGAGCGGATCGATGACGCTTCTGCAGACCAACGCCGCGGTAAACCCGGGCAACTCGGGAGGCGGTATGTTCAATCTGTACGGAGAGCTCGTAGGCATAGTCAACGCGAAATCGTCGGGCGATAACATCGAGGGCATCGGCTTTGCAATCCCGTCGAATACCGCCAAGGACGTGGCGGGCCAGCTGATCGAATACGGATACGTCAAGGGCAGGCCCACGATCGGTATCAGCTATGTCGACGTCAACAACTCCCTCTACGCCAGATATTATTTCAACTCCTCCTCGGTCGGGGTTTATATCGTTGACGATACCGGCAAGCACGGCTTCAAGTACGGCGACAGAATAATCTCCTTCAACGGGGAAGAGGTATCCTCCTCATCCGATTTGGCCAGCATGCTCAAAAAGTGCTCGGTCGGGGATACCGTAGAGATCGTCGTCATGAGAAGCGGAAGTTCGGTCACCGTTTCGGTGACGCTGACCGAAAAGGTCCCGGAATAAGAGCCCTGCCGCAAGGCCGGGGATACGCGCTGCCCCAAGATTATCTACAGAACTGGAGAAAAGACAATGTATAGTTTGCTGATTGCCGACGACGAGCCCGGGATCAGGGCGATCGTCAGAAAATACGCCGAATTCGAGGGAAACCGTGTCATTGAGGCGGCCGACGGAATGCAGGCGGTCAATCTCTGCCGCTCTGAGAATCCCGACATCGTCGTCATGGACATCATGATGCCCGAGCTCGACGGTTTTTCCGCGGTCAGGGAGATAAGGAAGTTCTCCCAGGTGCCGATAATAATGCTTTCCGCCAGGGGAGAGGAGTACGACAAGATCAACGGCTTCTGCCTCGGCGCAGACGACTATGTCGTAAAGCCCTTCTCACCCAAAGAACTGCTGCTCAGAGTCGAGGTCATACTCAAGCGCGGCTCGCAGAGGCAGCCGGTCAAGGGCGAGATCGAGCACGATATCGTCGAGATGGACGGCGGCAGGCTGAAGGTCGACCTGACGGCAAGGATCGTATATATCGACGGAGAGCAGATCGAGATGTCTCCGAAGGAATACGAACTTTTCTTCTATATGCTTGACAACCGCAATATCGCGCTCTCGCGTGAAAAGCTGATCAGCGACGTCTGGGGATACGATTTCTACGGCGACGCCAGGACGCTTGACACCCATATCAAGCTCCTGCGGAAGTCTCTGGGCAGGTATGCCTCGTATATAGTCACGCTCAGAGGGATCGGATACAGGTTTGAGGGCAAGCCGTGAAATGGTCATGCCGTGATAAGAAAAAAAACGGGAACGGAAAAAAGAGAATAGTGTTCGGAATAAAAGGCAGGATAGTAATCTACTTCACTGCCTTTGTTTTGATGATGCTCACTCTTATCTGGTTCCTTCAGATCGCGCTGCTGGACAGCTTCTACCGCAACGCGAAGACCCGCGAGCTAAGGACGGTGGCGGAAGTTCTTAGCGAATATGCCGGGACTCCGGATCTCCGTGAAAAAGCCTTTGAGATCGCGGGCAACTACAAGATTTGCGTGCTTGTCTATGAGGCCGGCAACATTTCCGCCGGGAGCGAGACCGTCTCGGTCGAGTGCTCTCCCCTCTGTCTCATACATCATCTTCCCGAGGATGCGCTGAAGGATTACGCACAGCGCGCCGCCGAAAACGGAGGCAGCCTGCTTGAGACCTTCGGCATGGATTCGTCAGGGATCAGAGGCAACAGGCCGGAAAAGCCGGTAAACCACAAGAAAGTTATATCTGTGACAGTGACAAGAGGAAAAGACGGAGTCGACTACGTGATCTTCTCGGATTCCGAATTCACTCCGTTGCATTCTGTCGAGACGCTGCTCTCGATGCAGTTTTCCTGGCTTGCCGCAGGCGTGATCCTTCTTGCCGTTATTTCTGCCGTCCTCTTCGCCGTCAACATTTCAAAACCGCTGATTTCGATGAACGAGTCGGCGAAAAAGCTTGCCAAGGGGGACTACAGGCCAAACTTCAGGGTCGAGGGATACAGGGAAACCAGGGAACTGGCGGAGACGCTCAACTACGCGGCGGCAGAGATATCCCGCGCGGATACTCTCAGGAGCGAACTGGTGGCCAACGTCTCTCACGATCTCAGGACGCCGCTTACGATGATCTCGGGATATGCCGAAGTGATGAGAGACATCCCCGGAGAGAACACTCCCGAGAATATCCAGACCATCATCGACGAGACGGCTCACCTGACCGCCCTCGTCAACGATATGCTCGATCTGTCAAAGATCGAATCGGGCAGCCGCAAGCCGGTCATGACCGAATTCGATCTGACCGAGGCCGCATCTGAGGTCATGGCAAGATACGCTCATCTGAGAGAGCACGACGGTTACAGGATGACATTTTCCGCCGACGCGGACGTCAGGATCCTTGCCGACCGCATGATGATAACCCAGGTGCTCTGCAACCTTGTCAACAACGCGGTCAATTACGGCGGAGAAGCCAGGTCGGTCGACGTCACCCTGAGACTGTTTGACAATGACGGCAGGCCGGTATCGCATCTCCCGGGAACTCCTTTTCCGGATAAGCTCAAGGCGAGGATAACGGTATCCGACAAGGGAGACGGGATCGCTCCCGAAAATATCTCAAAGATCTGGGACCGCTACTACAAGGTCGACATTCAGCACAGACGCGCCGCGGTCGGGACCGGTCTGGGGCTTTCGATAGTCAGGGAGATCCTTCAGCTCCACGGCGCGGAATTCGGCGTGGAGAGCACGCTCGGACGCGGTTCCGACTTCTGGTTTGAGTTCGGAGTTCTCTCGGTGTCAGAAAAAACTTGATTTTCATTTAGTTTTGTTATATAATAATAAAACACGGTTTTTGAAAAACCTGTCCGGAGAGGCTTCCGGACAGGGAAAAACGATGTCATTTATCCTTAAGGAGGTGCCGGAAGGATGAGAAAAAGCAGATACCGTAATTCCGGCATCGACGGTTATTACGACAGCATCGGCGAGGATGTCGGCGCCGGCAGGGAAGGCGGGAGCGTTTTTATCGATTCTCTTGACGGCATGAACCCGGAGGAGTTCGTATCCGGAAAAGAAGAGGCCGAGAACGTCAGAAAGGCCGTCAGGAAGAGATCGATAGGCAACGCGGTGAGCACCGTCTTCACGGTGATCTTCGGACTTATTTTCCTCGGCAGCCTGATCAAGATAATCACGATCGTCTCGGATTACAAAATCGGCGACGATCTTTACGAAGTGATCGCCGAGGACTTCGCAGGTGCGCTCGCCGAGATGGATGAAAAGCGTGCCTCTGTGCTGCCGTCTGACGATACCGCTCCCGCGATGCAGTCCTTCGAGGAGATCAGGTCGAACGGTGCGGTAATTTATACCCCTACCGCAAAGATAAAGCCTATGACGAGCACAAGGTTCACACAGATGCTGGTAAAGCTCCGCGAACTGAAGGATGACAATCCCGACACTGTCGGCTATATCAGCATCCCCGGGACTAAAGTGAGCTACCCGATGGTTAAGGGGAGCGACAACGAATACTACCTTCACCGCAGTTTCACCGGCCTCCGTCTGAATGCCGGTTCGATATTCATAGACTACAGGAACTCCGCCGATCTGCTTGAGAACCGGAACACCGTTATCTACGGTCACAATATGTCGAACGGCTCGATGTTCCACTCGACGCTCAAGTTTCTTGAAGAAGATTTCTTCATGAACAACGATATCATCATCTATACCTTTGACGGGATCTACACATACGAGGTGTTCTCGATCTTCGAGACGGTTTCAAGCGACAACTACTTCAGGATCTGGTTTTCGGGCTCGCAGGACTTCGTGGATTTCTGCAAAGAGGAGGAAGCCCGGTCGATCTACCACAAGGAAGGGATCTCCTTCGGATACGATTCGCATATCATCACCCTCTCCACCTGCGTCAACGGCACGAACGACGGAAGATACGCGATCCACGCTGTCCTGAAAAAGATAGAGAACTGAACCGGGGGAAGGCTTTATGAAGATATCTGTATGCATCCCCATGTACAACGAATCCGCCGTGATCGAAGAGACCGCCCGCCGGCTGAGTCAGGCACTTGAGGCCGATTTCGGCCGCAGGGATGACGGCGAGCCTGATTTTGAGATCATCTTCGCGGATGACGGAAGCTCCGACGGCTGCGCCGATCTGGTGCGCTGCCTCGGACTCCCGGGTGTCAGGGTCATTTCTTATACTCCCAACAGGGGGAAGGGATACGCCGTAAGGACCGCGATGCTGGCGTCACGCGGAGAGGTGTCGCTCTTCACCGACGCCGACCTTGCCTACGGGACCGATGTTATAAAAAAATTTTATGATGCATTTTCAGATAAGCCGGGGACGGGTGTATGCATCGGCTCCAGGAATCTCTCGGGAGACGGGTATGAAGGTTACACTTTTATCCGCAGGATCGCATCAAAGATATATCTCAGGCTCCTGTCCGCCGTCGGCGGACTGAAAGTCTCGGATTCCCAGTGCGGATGCAAGGCCTATTCAAGAGAGGCCGCCGACCGGATCTTCTCAAGATGCGAAGTCGATCGCTTTGCCTTTGACTATGAAACGCTCCTCTGGGCAAAAAAAGCCGGTATCAGGATTGAAGAGATCCCGGTAAAGGTGCTTGTGCACGGAGATTCGAAGGTCAGGCTGTTAAGAGACACCTTCAGGATGCTCCGCGATCTGTCAAAAATGAAAAAGAGGATCAGAAACAGTGAAATCTGACGGTTCAAAACTGAATAGGCTGTTGGCGCTGCTTCTTTCGGTCCTTCTGCTTCTGGCAGTCATAACTCCGGCTTCCGGAGCGGCTTCTCAGTCCGCCGACGAAGGATCAGGCAGCGGAGCTTCGGCAACGTCGGTTCCGGCAGGTGCGGGGGCTCGGGTGAGCACGCGCAGTCCGGATCCCGGAGTATACAGGATAAAATCCGCAACAGACGGGCTTTATCTCGACGCCGGGACGGGAAACACAAAGCTTTCTCTCTCGGGCCTGAAATCATCATCCGACTCCCAGATCTTCATTCTCGAAAGAGTTGAAGGATCTTCATGCGGCTATTATATCACGCCCTGCTCGATCTGTGAGAACGCCGACTATACTCACAGGCTGTCTGCATCCGGATCGGTATCTGGTGAGGCGGTCTATCCCGTTCCGAAGAGCCGCTCCTCCGCTCAGGCCTCCTTCGACATAATCATGCTGAAGGACGGGACATATACTATAGCGCCTTCGGACGGCGACAATCTGCTTGCCGTCCTTGCCGCGCCCGATTCGGGCAGCTCTGCCATGGTCGCGGACTATATCCACGGCGACTCGGATTCCTCCTGGATACTCGAGCCTGTCCCCTCCGAGCGGGTCACCTTCTCCTTCAGCTTTACACGGCTGAAGACCGGGTCGACCGGCAGTTTCTTCGCGAGATTCTATCCCTACGGCTTTGACAGCCGGATAGCCGACTGGTCTTCATCCGACGACGGAATACTCAGAGTGGACGGAGACGGAAACTATAGGGCTGTAAGTCCCGGGACGGTCGTGGTCACCGCCTCCTGTCCGGGCACGTCCGGGTCGTTCACTGTCGAGGTCACCGACAGATCCGCCTTTACCTTTTACAGCCAGAACAGCATGTTCGGCAGCGACTGGGACGCCTCGATGCTCGACAGACTTTATTTCTGGGGCAGCGGATACCGGAGGATCTTCGCCATCGACGACAAAATCCCCGGAGGCGAGAGCGCGTGGATCAACACAGGCTGTTCGATATGCTCCTTCGCCATGGTGCTCCACAATATGGACGCCAGACTGAGCACCGGATATGACTTCAGATCGGGGCAGAGGGACATGCTCCCCGCCGATCCCTACACCGTCGCGCTTGCCAACACCGGCAATTACGGCGCGCTTGAGGCGACCGACGTGCTCTACGGCAATCCGGTATACGCCTCATGGACGACGATCGCCGGAGCCTTCGAGGTCGACGGCCAGGCGCTTACGATCAGAAGAGTATACAGCGGGAGCCGTCAGGTGATCAAGGACCTTCTTGACGCGCATCCTCAGGGGATCGTCGCGTTGCTGAGCCGGGGCAACAGATCGCATTATGTCGTCCTGTCCCGCTGTCTGAATCCCGACGCGGAGTCGGCCTATCAGTATGATTTTGAATTTTACGATCCGGCGGGCTACTACCGTGAGAACGGGGACGGCGTCGTGCTGAACAGCACCACCTCGGCGCTCTACCTGCACTATTCATACGCTTCGATCGCCCAGCTTATCGTTATCGACACACCGCAGAACATCAACAAGTGATTTTCGTCCGAAAAGCCGGATGATCCGTGTTCGGGGAGCACTTGCTGGAATTATTACACCGTTTCAGTGAGAAGGGATCGCTATGAGAAAGATCAGGACTCCTTATTTTGAGATCGGCACCAAGAATTACGTCTGGGGCGACAGGCTGCTCGAGTACGCTCTTGCCGCCGACGCCGCCGCCGCGAAATATGATATCGACATACTCTTCATCTGTCCCGCGCTGGAGGTCAGAAGAGTCGCCGAGAACACGAAGAACCTCTTCGTCTTCGCGACGTATATGGACACCCTCCGCCCGGGAAGAGGCTGCGCGGATATCCTACCTGAGGGACTTAAGGCCGCAGGATGCGAGGGCGTGATGATAAACCACTGCGAAAAGCCGATGTCTCTTCCTCAGATGAAGAAGACGATCGAGCGCGCGAGAGAGCTCGATATGTATATATTCGCCTGCGCGGATAGCGTCGAGGAGGCCCGGGCCATTGCCGAGCTTCATCCCGACATCATCAATCCCGAGCCCTCGGGAATCATCGGAGGCGGCAAGGGAGCCAGCCCGATGGACTACGTGGCCGACACTCTCAGGGCGATCAAGGAGATCGATCCCGCGATCATGGTCGAGCAGGCCGCCGGCATCACCTGCGGACAGGAGGTCTACGACTTCATCATGGCAGGCTCCGAGGCAGCTGGAGCGGCCTCGGGGATAATGAACGCGGAGGATCCCGTCGCAAAGATCGACGAGATGGTAGCGGCGGTCAGGCGGGCCGCCGACGACATAAGTGCTGCCCGGACTTCCGGGAAAAAGTGAGCGGCGGGAGGAAAGCAATATGACTTTCGGAAAGAACTTCAAACTTCAGTCGGACGACAGAAAGGTCACCTTTCACAACGTTACCGGCCTCGTTAAGGATACTATCGCAGAATCGGGCATAAAGGAAGGCATCGTCACCGTCTATTCCCACCACACGACCTGTTCGGTCATCACTCAGGAGGCGGCCTTCGACATGTCGATGACCGGACTCGAGACGCTGCAGCAGGATCTTGTCGACGTCATGTACAGGATCGCGCCCCTCTGCACGAGGGAGGGTATATACCTTCATCCCGGCCCCAAGGCCCTGAAATTCGCCGAAGAGCACGGAGAGGACGCCAGGGGCTGCCACAACACCGACGCACATCTCATCTCCTCGATCATCGGCCGCAGCGTGACAGTCGTAATAAGGGACGGCGTTCCCGATCTCGGCGACTTCGGATTCATATATTTCATTGATTTCGATACGACGCGGGCGAGGTCCAGGACGGTCGACGTCATGGTTATCGGCGACTGAGCGGGGGCATGACATGGACCGGAACAAAGACATGAAGGACATCCTTCGCACGGCTTACGCCGCCTTCGACATCGAGGCGGGGTCGCTCGCGGCAACCGCCGCGGCGCTTGACGCCGCAGAATTCGAAAAAGCCGTCATCGCGCTGGCGTCGGCCGAGAGGATCGGAGCCTCGGGCTGCGGACACTCGGGGATCGCCTGCCGGCATTTCGCCCATCTGATGTGCTGCATCGACCGCCCGGCGAGATTCATCTCACCCTCCGAGGCACTGCACGGGGCCATGGGCTTTGTCAAGCAGGGCGACGTGATGCTGCTCGTCTCGCGCGGCGGAAAGACCGACGAGCTTCTGAAGATCCTTGAGGTCAGCAAGAAGAACGGCGCGACGGTGATCACTCTGACCGAGAATCCCTCGTCTCCGCTCGCGGAGGGAGCCGACATTGTCCTGAGGATCGCCGTTACCCGCGAATGCGACCGATTCAATTGCCAGGGGACCACGAGCTTTGCTGTCACGTCGGCCGTCTTCGACGCCCTCCAGACTGCTCTTATCGAGTATACCGGATACACCGACGAGAGATTTGCCGTGATCCATCCGAACGGGGCGGTCGGAAAGAGACTGAACGCGAAGACCGAAGAAAAATGATCGGATATCTATATTAAATAATCATAAAGCACAGAAAGGGAAATCCAAATGGAATTCACCGTATTTCAGAAGGAGATCGAAGTTCAGTCGAGAGGCTGGATCCCCACCTTCCATGACGTATCGAGAGAGATCAGGGAGATCGTCGCCGCTTCAGGCGTGAAGAACGGGACGGTCTGCATCGCGTCGCATCACACGACATGCTCGGTAATGGTCCAGGAGTGCTCGCACGACGTCGACTCATTCGACCTTGAGTACCTTCAGCACGATCTTCTCGACATCATGAGAAAGCTCGTCCCCGATTTCAGGGAGGAGCATCAGTACCGTCATCCCGGTCCGATCCACGCTCAGTTCGGCAGATACGTCGACGAGCCGGGCGACTTCACCTCGATGAACACCGACGGACATCTGCGCAGCGTCTTCTTCGGACGCAGCGAGACGATGACGATCAAGGACGGCATCCTCGACGGAGGCGAATTCGCCCACGTCTACTTCATCGACTGGGATCAGGTCAGAGCCCGCCGCCGCCAGATCAACGTAACGGTCATGGGGACGAAGGAGGACGTCGGAGACAGAAAGTGGAAGGGCGGAGAAGTCATCAACACCCTCCACAAGTTCGCCGGCAGCGAAAAGGAATACGATTTCCACTATGATATGTATCTGGCGAGAAATGCCGAAGAGGTAAAAGAACTCGCGGAGAACGGAAAGAAACCCGAATGATCGGTTGATCTTATAACAGAAAATACCCGTCCCCCGACCTTGCAAGGCAACGGGGAACGGGTATTTTCTTCAGACGGGAACCGGGATACCGGCTCCGTCACCGGTTATTTTCTGAGAGAATCGCGGATGTCGAAGATCGCCTGGCGGAGAGCCTTGTTCTCGGCTTCCTTCTCGGCGGCTGCGGCATCGGCCGCTGCCTTCTCCTCGGCTGCCTTTTCGGCCGCCGCGGCGTCGGCCGCTGCCTTTTCGGCGGCTTCCTTCGCGTTTGCTTTCGCTTTTGCCTTGGCGATAAGTCTGATCACGAGGAAGATGCAGAAGGCGACGATGATGAAGTCGAGGATCGTCTGGATCCACATGCCCCAGAGGATCGCAACTTCGGGAGAGCCCGCGGTGCCGGCCGCCTCGTCGGCGAGGACTTCGGGTTTGAGGACGGTCTTGACCGAATCAAGATCGACGCCTCCGGTGAGCAGGGATACCACAGGATTGATGATGTAGTTGACGAGACCGGTAACGATCTTGCCGAACGCGCCGCCGATAACGACGCCGACGGCCATGTCGAGGACGTTGCCCTTGGAAATGAAGGCCTTGAAGTCGGCCCAGAAGCCGCCCTTCTTCTTTTCTTTCTTAGCCATGGAAAAACCTCCGGAAGTTTTTAGGTTAATATAATTGTATAATCAAACAAGTGATTTGTCAAGTTTTTTTTGCAGGGAATCGAAAAGGCTTTTTTGAGACAGTTCCTTCACCGACTGAAAAACCGGACATCGCTCCCGCCCGTGCGGCTCTTACAGTGTCGGTTTCGGTTGCGGTGCAGCCTTGATCCTGTCGGGCAGAACAGGATATGTTTGCATGAGAAACTGCGTTTTTTGCTCCGCTTGATGTGATTTCATCCTGCTCTCCGATAAAACTTGACTTTTTCTAAGTTAGGTAATATAATAATAATCAAATAAAATGACAAGGCGGTGGAATGATGCTTAACCGTAACAGAGAAGAAAATTATGAATTTATTGTGGTCGGAGGCGGAATGGCCGGACTCTGCGCCGCGATCGCGGCTGCGAGGCAGGGAACAAGGACCGCGCTTATACACGCACGCCCGGTGCTGGGCGGAAACGCGTCCTCAGAGATACGCATCCATATATCGGGAGCCGACCAGAGCCTGAAGCAGACCGATTATGCCGAGGGCGGCCTCGTTTACGAGATGATGCTTGACAACAAGGCCTGCAACGACGATTTCTGCTATTCGATCTGGGACAGCGTCCTCTTCGAAAAAGCGAAGGCGGAGAAGAATCTCACCGTCTTCTTCAACACCGTCATGTACGACGTCGAGACCGACGGGGATCGGATCAGCGCTATTTACTGCTTCCAGGAAACGACCGAGATGCGCTACAGATTCACGGCGCCCCTCTTTGCAGACTGCACCGGGAACGGGACTCTCGGCTACTTTGCCGGGGCTGAATACCGCCAGGGCAGCGAGGCGAAGTCGGAATTCGGAGAGCCCACGGCTCCCGAAGAGGCCAACAACGACAGAATGGGCAACACCATCCTGCTCAAGGCCTACGACACCGGACACCCGGTGAAGTTCACGCCGCCCTCCTACGCGAAGAAGCTGACAGAGCATCAGTTGAGATACCGCGTCCACTCGAAGACGATGAAGGTCGACGCCAGCATGGCCCCCGATCCCGAGGAATGGCTGAGGCTCTCGGCCTGCAGCTGCAAGGCGGTCGATTACGGCTACTGGTGGCTCGAGCTGATGGGAGACGGCGACGACATCATACCCGATTACGAGAAGATCAGGGACGATCTCTACGCCTATGCCTACGGCATCTGGGATCACATAAAGAACGGCGGCGATCACGGGGCCGAGAACTACGCGCTCAGCTGGGTTGGCGCTCTGCCCGGCATGCGGGAATCCCGCCGTCTCATGGGAGACTATATCCTTACCGAGAATGATATCCTCGAGCACAGGATATTTGATGACGCGGTCGTATACGGCGGATGGTGCGTCGATCTTCACGCGGCCCACGGCCTGCTTGATTTCGACCTCCTCCCCTCCGACTGCCACCACTTCCTGGGCGTTTACACCATCCCCTACCGCTCATATTACTCGAAGAACATAAAGAACCTGTTTATGGCCGGACGCGACATCTCGACGACGAAGCTCGGGCTCGCCTCGACGAGGATACTCGGCTGCTGCGCGATAGGCGGACAGGCTGTCGGTACCGCCGCCGCTCTCTGCGGGAAATACGGCATCGACACTCCGAGAGAGCTTGCTCCTCATGTCGGCGAGCTTCAGCAGCAGCTTCTGAAGGACGATCTCTGGCTGCCGCTGCCATTTAAGAACACCGACAGCGACGACCTCGCGCAAGGTGCCTCATTCAGCGCTTCATCGACGTCAAAGGGAGCCGCAGGGCTCGTCGCCAACGGAGTCTCGAGAAAGATCGGCGACGATTACAACGGCTGGACATCCGACGGGATCGCAGCCGGCGGAGAGAGGCTCAGGATGTCATTCGGTGAGGAGAAGAAGGTCTCGGAGCTTCGTGTCACCTTCGATTCGAACTTTGCCTATCCGATAAGGATCACGATGTCGCAGAACCGCCAGGATCAGCAGCGCATCGGCATCCCGCCCGAGCTCGTCAAGGACTACGACATAGTCCTGAAGAGAGGCGGAGAGTGCGTGGGCAGGTATGAGATCCGCGGCAACCATCAGCGGCTGTCGGTCACGGCAATAGAACCCACCGCCGCCGACGAGGTCGAATTCATCTTCCTCGCGACAAACGGAGCGAAGGACGTCACCGTGTTCGAGGTCAGGGCATACTGAAACATAACACTAAAAATAGGGGGGTGTTAAAAAAGTCCGACTTTTTTAACACCCCCGCAGAATCTGCGGACAGGATACCGCAGATTCTGCTCGAGAACCCGCGGT
>ONVJ01000267.1 GCA_900321265.1 uncultured Eubacteriales bacterium | reverse complement strand
GTCTCCCAGCACCGCCTGAGCGAGGGCGAGCCTCTGCTTCATTCCTCCCGAAAGCGCGCCGATCCTCCGGCCGGCGACGTCGTCGAGCTCGACCGCCTTCAGCACCTCGCCGATCTTCCCGGCGATATATTCCCGCTTCTCCCGGCGCTTCATTCCGGCTCCCATGTCCTTCAGCGCCGCCATGTACCACATGAATCTCGACACGCTGAAATTGGGGTACATCCCCGGATACTGCGGCATGAAGCCGAGCTTTTCGCGGAATCTGACCCCCATCTTAAGGATGTTTTCGGGCTCATTTTCCCCCTCCTGAAAGAGGATCTCGCCCGAGTCGGCCTTGAGGTTGTCGGTGATGATGTTTATCAGGGTGGATTTTCCCGACCCGTTCGGCCCCAGCAGCGCGTATATCCCGGGGGACAGCTCGGCGGAAAAATGCTGAAGAGCCTTGTTCGATCCGTACGCTCTTGATACGTCGTTGATTTTCAGCTTCATCTTTTTATCTCCCTCTCTCTCTCTCTCTCTTTCGCCGCGCGGGGCGGCGTTTAATCGATCCAAATCACTGAAGCCGGCTGCCCGGCCCTGTCTTAAGACCGCCTGCGGAATCTCTCGCCGCAGGCGACCGCGAGAAGCGCGGCTGCCGCGGCGGCAGCGAGAAAGACCAGGGCGGCAAGGCGAAGATCGGGCGCGTCTTCCGCGCCTATCGACGAGGTGACGATCCTCGAATCAAACAGCCTGAGGAAATCGGCCCGGGCGGCCGCGGCAAAGCCCGAATAATCCGCGATCGCGGGCAGAAGCGTGACCGAGGCAGAGACCGCGACCGTCGGCAGCGGCTTTCTCAGGATCCCGGACAACGAAAAGACGACAAGTCCGAGGATCAGGGCGGATATTATCCTGAAGGCGAAAACGGCTGTGAAAAACCCTGAAAGCGTAATTCCTCCGTCGATATCCGAAAATGCCTCAGAAGAGATCGCAGGCGCCTCGGGATGCATGAGAGCGTATCTCGAACCGGATATGACGAGCTTCGCTCCCTCGCTGAGCGATCTGAGCAGAAACACCGAAGCTCCGGCGGCCGCGAGCTTCGCGGCGAAGGTCGGCCCTCTGCCCCGCGCCGAGGCGTGCATTACCGCGGACACCGGCTTCTGACCGTATTCCTGAGTGAATATCCCGGTCAGAAGAATTATGATCGCGGCAAGGAGGCAGTAGTCTACCGGGGCGTTATACCAGGCTTTCCAGCCGGTGTCGTCGAGGAAATAACCGCGGATACCGTCCTTTTCAAACCGTTTTTTCAGATACACAGAATGGTCGTAGGTCTTTGAGACGGCCCCGATATCCCGGACGGCGACGCTGTATTTCCTGTTGAACTCCAGGTATTCCTCAGCTGTTATCAGTCCCTGTTCGAGCTGCAGGGTGACCGTTGCACTTTCCGAGATCGTCTGTTCCATTTCTTCCTTTTTCCGGGAAATCTCTTCGTGCTTTTCCTCCGTCCACTCCCCCGAATATCCGGTAATGAGAAGCCGGTAAAGCTTGTCGGTATATCCTTCTCTCCCGGGAAAAACATCCGAATCCGAAAAAACGAACACCCCGGCGACGGCAAGGATCAGAACGAGCGGGATCATCCCGGAGGCGATCCAGATCTTGAATGCCTCCGCGGTGAAGAGCGATGCAGAGCGTGTCCGGCGGACTCTCCCCGCCCGCCTCTGCGACAGTCTGACCCGCAGGGAGGCGGCGACCGATCTGAGATAAGCCGCGGCAGACGTGACCGCCTTTATCTCGACTCCCGTCCCGCCGGTGCTCCAGACGATCACCGCGGCGGCAAAGAGAAGAACCGACAGAAGCGCGGAAAGGATCAGAACGAAGACGGAAAACCTTACCGGAGCGCCGAACAGATTCACCGCTCCGTAGCGGGAAAACAGCCGCGTCCCCTCGGACAGAGAATAAAGATTGATATACCCCGTTGCCTTCTGAACGACACCCTTCAGGGTCGAATAAAGCGCGAGATTCAGTCCGAAGAATGCCGCCGACGAGGCGACCGTCAGCACATAGCTGTAAAAACAAACGGACAGAAGCGCAGTCGCCAGGGCAAACACGAGAGACGACAGGATCCGCTGACCGATATAGACCGGCAGATATCCGGCGACCGATATGATAAGCGGCGATTTCCTGAAGGCGTCAAGTGACTGCAGCGCCTCGCTCCCGCCGTTCAGGCCCTGAGTACCGGCGATCACAAGGAAGGTCTCGGCGGTCAGAATGACAGTCGTTGCCGCCGACAGTGCCGCGACCGACAGAAGCTTCGAAACCGCGGTGGGAACTCTTCCCTTCTCGGTCGTTCTGACAAGCGTCAGCATACCTGAATCCTTTTCGGTTATGAAGACCGCGGCGCCTATAAGTATCGCCATAAGCGCGGAGAAAACTCCGGTAAGCGAAAAAGAGTAAAAGTCGCCCCAGCCGTTTATATACACGGGATTTATGACCACGCTGTCCCTGACTCTGGCGTAGAGTTCGCCCGCCCTGACCTGGTTTCGGCACTCGAAGCTGTCCTCTGAATAACCGGCGCTCAGGAACTCACGCCTGTTCGTCTCGGCGTTTTTGATATAGATCGCGACCTCATCGGGGTATCCAGAGACCTTCCGTGAGAATTCGCGCATATCGCGAATGATGCTGATATCGTCGGAATAAAGGCCTCCGGTCCATATCGACTGTCTTGTTTCTATAAACTCCTCGCCCGACTGTTCGGCGGCCTTCTGTACCTTTCGCTGGCTCTTTGTGTATTCCACCAGCTCGTCGTAGTATTCCTCAAGCCTTGCGGGATCTTCGACGTACTCGGTGTATATCTCCGTCAGCAGCCTGCCCGGAGCGGGTCTGCCTGCCTCTGTCAAAGCAGACTGCCTTGCCGCCATAACGCCGTTAATGACGGCAAGAAGGCAGAATGAAATCAGAAGAAGTCTGTTTTTCAGCTGTTTTTTTGTTTCAGCGGCCCAGAACAACCAGCATTCGCCTCCTCTCAGGTCATCTCACCGGCCAAACCGGTTTGCTTGCTTTTGTTATCCGGGATGTCAGTCAAGACGCCCGGTCACTCTTCCCTCCGGGATCTCAACCCTCATCACTCCGTCGGAAACGGGGGCGTTTCCGAAAAACTCGGTCGCGAAGATCACCGCGAGCCGTCCCATCCGGATCGCCGTTGGATCAGATACTGTCAGAGCGATATTGCTGCCGTCGCTGACGATAACATACCCGTCCGATCCTTCGGCGGACAGTCCGTCGGAGATCCCTCCGCATCCGCTGCCGAAAAAGATCACATGTGAATACTGTTCCGGATCGGTTTTGTATTTTGACAAACCGATCTTGTTCGGACGTATCCCGCAGTATCTCACTATATAGGACTCAAAATAATTGACCGCGCCTTTCAACCCCGATGTTTTTCCGCTGTTGAAATCGCCGAGAATCTCGTTCTCGGTCATGATCCGGGTGTAGCTTGACAGATAGTATTCCGACTGGTATACTATCGTATAATCGCGGATATCCGTCCCGTTCAGCAGAATTCCGTCCGCGGCATAGCTCCCCGTCTTCCGGTACAGGTCGCCGGAAGGCGTTTCCGACGTGACCGTCGGGATCAGCTGTATGAGTCTGCCCACCGCGGCGGTCAGATTTGTAGAATTGCCGGGATAAGCGGCGACCGTAATCTTTTTCCCGTCGTATGCGATGACGTAATCGTCAAATCTGAGCCCGTTCTGAGCTGCAGCCGTCTCCGGACGGCAGGTATCGCCGATAATGATCTCGTATTCGGAGGGTTCGTCAAGTTCCGACGCAAACGGCAGTTTCTTTCCGCAGTTCTCTTCGAGAGCGTCGCGAAGCTCCGTAATCCTGTTCTTTCCGTTGCCGAGCGCCCCGCCCGGATTACTCTGCAGTCCCGCGCCGCCGACCGGCGTTACTATAGTATACAGCGACCAGTCGATCTGTTCGGGAGTCTTCTCCTCCGGTCCGCAGGACGACAGAAACGCACAATTCATCAAAAAAACGATTATTAAAGCAACAGAAACAAATCTTTTCATTTTTATCCGCCCCCCTGTTTCGGCCTTGTATATACCTTGTCCGAATCGCCGAGCGTGTAGACCGGAACGTCTTCAAGTTCGCCGGTGTTGAGATCGATGCGCTGCGTCTTCTGAGCCTGACGTCCGGTTTCGGGGTCGAGATAGTCGCACTGCACCGTCATACAATCTCCGTAAATCGAGCCGTTCCATATAAATATTCCGGGATACTCAAAAAGAGTTTCGGCGTTTGTGCCGTCGGTATCGCAGACCTTGATATACATCCTGTCGCCGAAGAACACCCGGTTCCGGATCTCGTTCACCGCGTTTGATACTTCCGGATCGTTTGCGTCAAGTCCGTTTTCCCGCGCATATTCCCATGGATTGATCCCGACTCCAAGTTCAAGATCCTTGCAAGTCGCGTATACCAGCTTTCCTTTCCACAGTCCCATCGCAGACGCGCCTTCCGATTCGGGAATCCTTGCATACTCCCGGGTATTTACATTGAACTTGTAATAGTAGCCGGCAAACACTCTCAGACTTGATTCAAGATCTCTGTATGCCGATCCGTATGCCGTGCCTCCGTCTGTGAAGGCTATCGGCATATTCATCTCGGGTTCTTCTCTGCGGTT
>ONVJ01000220.1 GCA_900321265.1 uncultured Eubacteriales bacterium | reverse complement strand
GTGTTGGGGATGTCGTGCAGCTTGAGATCGAGGAAGATCCTGTGGCCGCGGGCCCTGACCTCGCGGACGACCGACGGGCCTTCGGCGTAGAAGAGCTCCATCCCGATCTTGACGAAGGGCTTCTCATCAGTGAAGAGGTCAAGAAAGCGAACAAGCTTTTCCCGGGTGTCGAAATCGCAGGCGATTATCACGTCTTTTTTCATTTTTTCAGCTCCGAAAGAGTTTTTATTCCGTATCTGTCCATGACGGCGGGCAGACCTTCGATTATCTTTTTGCAGGCAAAGGGATCGGTGAGGTTCGCGGCGCCGACCTCGACCGCCGACGCTCCGGCGAGCATCATCTCGATGACGTCCTCGGGCGAGGAGATCCCGCCCATTCCCACGACGGGTATCTTTACCGCGTGCGAGACCTGCCAGACCATCCTGAGAGCGACCGGCAGGACGGCGGGTCCCGAAAGTCCGCCGAAGACGTTTGCGAGAACGGGGCGGCGGGTCTTCAGATCGATCCGCATGCCGAGCAGGGTGTTTATGAGGCTTATGCCGTCTGCGCCGGCGTCCTCGCAGGCGCGGGCGACAGATACTATGTCGGTGACGTTGGGCGAGAGCTTCATGATGACGGGAAGGGAGGTGACCTCCTTTACCGCCGCCGCGACCGACGCGGCTCCTTCGGGCGTCGTTCCGAAGGCCATTCCGCCTCCGTGGACGTTCGGGCAGCTGACGTTGACCTCGATCCAGCCGATGCCGGGCAGGCCCTCGAGCCTTGCGCAGACGCTTTTGTATTCTTCGACGGAAAAGCCGCTTACGTTTGCCATCACGGGTTTTGAGAAGACGGCTCTCAGCTTCGGGAGCTCCTCTGTTATCACCCGGTCGATCCCGGGGTTCTGAAGCCCGACCGAGTTCAGCATGCCGGCCGGAGTCTCGGCGATGCGGGGCGTCGGATTGCCGAAACGCGGCTCCGCCGTCGTTCCCTTCAGCGAGATCGATCCCAGGATATTTATGTCGTAGAGTTCGGCGAATTCGTATCCGAATCCGAATGTACCTGACGCCGGGATGACGGGATTGTCAAGGCGGATCCCGCACAGTTCGGTCTCAAGTCTGTTTGTCTGACGTTCCATGGCCATCTCCGTTATTTCTTGCTTCCTCACCCGCTCATTCTCTGTCCCAGAGCAGTTCGCTCTTTTTGAAGACCGGACCGTCGCGGCAGATCCTCTTCGGACCCGACGCCGTCATGATGCTGCAGCCCATGCAGGCGCCGAAGCCGCAGCCCATCCTTTCCTCGAGGGAGAACTCGCCGTCGGTCGCCGTCGCGCGGAAGACGGCCTTCAGCATGGGAAGCGGGCCGCAGGCGTAGAAGTATGTGTATCCTTCCGGGAGAGCGTCGGTGACGAATCCGCGAACTCCTGCGCTGCCGTCGACGGTCGTGATCCTGACTTCGCAGCCGAGAGCGCGGAACTCCTCCGCCATGAATACCTCTGCCGCGTCTGAAAATCCGAGGACGGCGGTCACGGGGACCCCTTTTTCCCGCAGCTTTTTCGCCGCGAAGAAGAGGGGTGGGACGCCGGCTCCTCCGCCGATCAGCATCGGCCGGTCTCCGGCGACCGAAAGCGAATAGCCGTTTCCGAGGCCGGTCAGGATATCGAAGCGGTCCCCCGGTCCCGAGCGCGAGAGCAGTCCGGTGCCCTTTCCGACGGCGCGGTAGACGAGAGTGAGCCGGTCCTTTTCAATGTCGCAGACGGATATCGGCCGCCTGAGGAAGAATCCGTCCAGTCTGACGTTTACGAACTGCCCGGGGGCTTTTATTTCAGAGGTGTCGCCTGAAAAGACGGTCCTGTAAACTGTCGGAGTCAGCTTTTCGGTACTTATCACCCTGAATTCGGAGTCCTTCATGCGGTTTTCCTTTCCACGGGATCAGGAATCGATCGTCGAGATCGTGAGGGTTATCTCCTCCAGCACGTCCAGGAATACCCTGACGGTGTCGAGGGAGGTGAAGAGGGTGACGTTGTTCTCGGTCGCGCAGCGCCTGATCTGCTCGCCGTCGTCGTAATGGATGCCCGAGAGGATGGCGCGGGTGTTGACTACGTAGTGGATCCTGCCCTCGCGGATGCCGTCGAGGATGTCGCTGCTGCCTTCCGAGATCTTTCCGAGTACGTGAGTGCGGATCCCCTGTCCGCGGAGGAAATCGGCGGTGCCGATCGTCGCCTGGATGTTGAAGCCGAGGTTGTAGAAGCGGCGGACGAGAGGCAGAGCCTCCTCCTTGTCCTCGTCGGCGAGCGTCACGAAGACGGTCCCGTAGTTGCGGATCCGCATGCCCGACGCCTGCAGTCCCTTGTACATCGCGCGGGGCAGCGTCTTGTCGTAGCCGATCGCCTCGCCTGTCGACTTCATCTCGGGCGAGAGGTAGGCGTCGAGGCCCTTGATCTTGTTGAAGGAGAAGACGGGGACCTTGACGTAGAAGCGCTTCTTTTCGTCGGGATAGATCGTGAAGATCCCCTGCTCTCTCAGCGTCCGGCCGAGGATGACCTCGGTCGCGATGTCGGCGAGGTTGTAGCCGGTCGATTTGGACAGGAAGGGAACGGTGCGGGATGAGCGGGGGTTGACCTCGATTATGTAGACGTTTTCGTCGGGATCGACGATGAACTGTATGTTGTAGACGCCTCTGATGCCTATCCCGAGTCCGAGCTTTTTCGCGTAGCTGAGGATGATGCCCTTGACGCGGTCGGAGATCGAGAAGGGAGGATAGACGGATATCGAGTCGCCCGAGTGGACGCCGGTCCGCTCGACGAGCTCCATGATCCCGGGGACGAAGACGTCGCAGCCGTCGCAGACGGCGTCGACCTCTACCTCCTTGCCGAGGATGTATTTGTCGACGAGCACCGGCTTGTCCTCGTCGATCTTAACGGCGTTCTCGAGGTAGTGCCGGAGTTCCTTCTCATTGCCGACGATCTGCATCGCGCGTCCGCCGAGGACGAAGGAGGGCCGGACAAGGACGGGGTAGCCGATCTCGGCCGCCGCCTTTACGCCGTCCTCGATCTTCGTCACCGCGCGGCCCTTCGGCTGCGGGATGTTCAGCTTTTCAAGCAGCTTTTCGAAGAGATCGCGGTTCTCGGCGCGGTCGATGGCGTCGACGTCGGTACCGATTATCTTCACTCCACGGGCGGCGAGAGGCTCGGCGAGGTTGATCGCCGTCTGGCCGCCGAGCGTCGCGATGACGCCGACCGGCTGCTCGAAATCGACGATGGCCATGACGTCCTCGGGCGTCAGCGGCTCGAAGTAGAGCTTGTCGGAGGTGGTGTAGTCGGTCGAGACCGTCTCGGGGTTGTTGTTGATTATGATCGCCTCATAGCCGTTTTTTCTGATCGTCTGGACGGCGTGCACCGTCGAATAGTCGAATTCGACTCCCTGGCCGATCCTGATCGGGCCGGCGCCGAGGACGACGATCTTCTTCTTGTCCGACAGTCTGCTGTCGTTCTTTCCGCTGTAGGAGGAGTAGAGGTAGGGGATGTAGACTCCGGTGTGGAGGGTGTCCACCATCCTGAAGGCGGGCGTGATCCCGTTCTCTTTCCGAGTCCTGTATACAGACAGCTCGTCGGTCTTCCAGAGCTTCGCGACGTATTTGTCGCAAAAGCCCATCCTTTTGGCCTCGAGCAGGAGGGCGAGATCGCCCGGCGACGCCGCCAGCTTCTTTTCCATCTCGATGATGCGCATGAAGCTCTCGAGGAAGAGGACGGTGATCTTCGTCATCTCGTGGACGGCCTCGACTGTGCCGCCCAGCCAGAAATACTCGAATATCGCGTAGATCGTATCGTCGTGGAATTCCTTTATGTACGCCTCAAGACGCTCCTTCGTCCAGCCGTCGAACTTCTTCATTGCGAAGTGGCAGACGCCGATCTCAAGCGAGCGGACGGATTTCAGCATGCACTCCTCGAGGGTCGATCCGATGCCCATGACCTCTCCGGTCGCCTTCATCTGGGTGCCGAGGTCGTTGGGGGCCTCGGCGAACTTGTCGAAGGGGAAGCGGGGGAATTTGGCGACGACATAGTCGAGGGAGGGCTCGGTCGAGGCGAGGCCGCCGGCGACCGGGATCTCGTCTAGCGTCATTCCCAGGGCGATCTTCGCCGTGACGCGGGCGATCGGGTAGCCGCTCGCCTTCGACGCGAGCGCCGACGAACGCGAGACGCGGGGGTTGACTTCTATAAGGAAATACTCGCTGCTGTCGGGATTGAGCGCGAACTGCACGTTGCAGCCGCCCTCGATCTTCAGCTCGCGGATGATCTTCAGTGCGCTGTCGTTCAGCATCTTCAGGTCGTGATCGTTCAGCGAGAGGATGGGGGCGACGACGACAGAGTCGCCGGTGTGGACGCCGACCGGGTCGACGTTCTCCATGCCGCAGATGGTGATCGCGCGGTCGGTGCTGTCGCGCATGACCTCGAACTCGATCTCCTTGTAGCCTCTGACGCTCTTTTCGACCAGCACCTCGTGGACGGGGGAGAGGTTGAAGGCGTTGCGGCCGATGTCGATGAGTTCGGCCTCGCTGTAGGCGAATCCGCCGCCGGTGCCGCCCAGAGTGAATGCGGGACGCAGGACGACGGGGTAGCCGATCTCGAGGGCGGCAGCCTTTGCCTCCTCGAGGTTGTATGTTATCTTCGACGGGATGACGGGCTCGCCGATCCCGATGCACATCTCCTTGAAGAGCTCGCGGTCCTCGGCGCGCTCGATGCTGGACGCCGGGGTGCCGAGCAGCTCGACGCCGCATTCCTCAAGGATGCCCTTCCGCTCGAGTTGCATCGCGAGATTGAGGCCGGTCTGTCCTCCGATGCCGGGGACGATGGCGTCGGGGCGCTCGTAGCGCAGGATCTTGGCGATATACTCGAGGGTGAGCGGCTCCATATAGACCTTGTCGGCGATCTGGGGGTCGGTCATGATCGTCGCGGGGTTCGAGTTGCAGAGGATGACGGTGTAGCCCTCCTCCTTGAGGGCGAGGCAGGCCTGCGTTCCGGCGTAGTCGAATTCCGCCGCCTGTCCGATCACGATCGGTCCCGATCCGATTATGAGGACTTTTTTGATGTCGGTCCGTTTTGCCATGGTTTTTCTCCTTATGGACCTCCGCGTCTGCCGGAGGTGATTCTGCTGTGTCCGCCCGCGAGGCGGAGAGGGTTCAGTCTTTATCTGTGTATCTGTATACCGTTTTGCCGCCGCAGACCGTGAGCATGCAGACTCCGCGGAGTTTTATGCCGGAAAAGGGCGTCGATCTGCCCTTCGAGAGGAAGTCCGCGGGATCGACTGTGAACTCCCGGTCGAGGTCCCATGCCGACCAGCCGTCGTGTCCGGGCAGGCCGAAGCGCTTTCTCGGATTCCGGCAGAGAAGGTCAGTTAGTTTTTCAAGGGTCAGGAGGCCGGTCAGGACCAGCCTGGTGTAGAGGGCGGGGAAGGCGGTCTCGAGACCGACGATCCCGAAGGCAGAGCTTGCGAGTCCGCCGGATTTTTCGGCTTCAGAGTGGGGGGCGTGGTCGGTGGCGATCATGTCGACCGTCCCGTCGGCGACGCCGGCGAGGAGAGCCTCGCGGTCGGCGGGGGAGCGCAGGGGCGGATTCATCCTGAAGCGGCCCTCGTCGCGGAGGTCTGTCTCGTCAAAGACAAGATAGTGGGGCGCGGTCTCGCAGCTGACGTCGACGCCGCTCCTTTTGGCTTCGCGTATGAGCGAGACGCTCTCGCGGCAGGAGACGTGGCAGACGTGATAGCGGCAGCCGGTCGCCGCGGCAAGATCGAGGTCGCGAGCGATCTGCCTCCATTCGCTCTCCGACGGGATGCCGGGGAGGCCGTGTTCAGCAGCGTAGCGGCCGTCGTGTATGCAGCCGCCGCGGGGGATAAGGGAGACGTCCTCGCAGTGCGCGGCGATGATCTTCCCGAGGGAGGCGGCGGTCCGCATCGCCTCGCGCATGAGAGCCTCCGACATGACACCCCTGCCGTCGTCCGAAAAGCCGGCGATCCTGCCTCCGTATTTCTCGCAGATCGCCGTCATCGGCGTGAGCGTCTCTCCCTTTTCGCCGATCGTGATCGAGGCGTAGGGGTATATGTTTACCGCGGAGTCGCGGTCAATGATGTCTAGCTGTTCCTTCAGATGTTCGGGGGAGTCGGGGACGGGATCGAGATTCGGCATGGTGCAGACGGCGGTGTAGCCGCCGCGCGCTGCGGCGGCAGAGCCTGACGCGACAGTCTCTTTATAAGAAAAGCCCGGCTCGCGAAAATGCACATGCACGTCGCAAAAGCCGGGAAGAAGGGTATATTTTGACATATCGGAAAGAAAAGCGCTGCTGGCAGACATATCTCTTCCCTCCTTTTCGAAAAATCTCCGGAAACACCCGATATGGGACCGCAGGAGAGTCGTCATCTATGAAAAAATCTCACCTGCGGAAAAGGCGAGACCGGAACTGAAGTCATACGGAAAGAGGATGCCGACGTGTCAGCATCATGAAACGTATGGGGGTATTGTTCCCGGCCGGTCATCCGCCCCGTCCAAGATGATGCTATTATATCATATAATATCGTGACTGTCAATATAATTTCGTTTTTGCGGGGAAGGGAAAAAGGGAAAAACGCAAGGTCTTCCGGAGGCGGTCACGGCGTGAGCACGCTGCTGTACTCGGTAAGTACCGGCGGCAGGACGATCCTGCGCGGGGGCAGGGAGGGATCGGAGGCACGCGAGAAGAAGAGCTCGGCGGCGGTCCGGCCCATGAGCTTCGGATCGCGGCCGTAGCAGGTGAAATCGATCGGGTAGGGCATATAGTCCTTGCTGTAGTCGTCGGTTATGATGACGCTGAGGTCTCCGGGGATCCTGAGGCCCTCGCGGCGGAGGGAGCTGACAAGGCCTGCGGCCATGAGGCCGGTCGTCGAAAAGACCGCCGTCGGCCTTTCCCCGGCGGGGAGCGAGAGTATCTTCGCCGCGCAGGCGGCGCCGGCCTCCCAGGTGCGGTCGCCGTAGAAGATAAAGGGATCCCCGATGCCGGCTGCGGCGACGGCGTCGGCGAAGCCGCGGGTGCGGTCGCGGCAGGTGACCGATGTGTCGGGGCCGGCGAGGTGGCCGACCCGCCTGTGGTGCCTTGAGATCAGGTACTCTGCCGCGAGGTATCCGCAGCGGTAGTTGTCGATCATCACGACGTCGGTCTCGAACTCCTTGAGGTATCTGTTTATCAGCACGACAGAGCAGGGCGACTCCTTCAGCGCCGCGATCAGACCGGGGGTCTCGATCGCGTTTAGCAGGAATATGCCCTCGCAGCCGTTGCGCGAGGCGTAGGCGACGGCGTCGGTCTCGGCGGCCGATCCGTAGTCGGTCAGCGTTATCACGGCGCGCACGCCGGCGGCGGCCAGGGCCTCCCTGAGGCCGTCGATGAACCCCAGTGTTATCGGGTTCCCGAGCTTTGCGGCGACGATCATGGCCGTGCCGCCGCCCCTCGCCGCGGCCGAGCTCCGCCGCGGCCGCGGCCTCTCGCCGCCCGCGGCGGCGAGCACGCGTGCGCGCGTCGCAGGCAG
>ONVJ01000221.1 GCA_900321265.1 uncultured Eubacteriales bacterium | reverse complement strand
TACAAGACCGACGACAAAGCCGAGCTCGCCGAGGGAGCCGATATCAGGATCATGTCCTTCAACCTGCTCTGCGAGCTCTGGGACGACAAGGTGCCGATCGAGGAGATCGGACGCCACGACTCGGTAATGGCGATACTCTCCTACTACGCTCCCGACGTCGTCGGGCTGCAGGAGATGTCGGACAAGTGGTATACGGCGCTCGACAAGAAGTTCGGCAGCTACTATGCCTTTACCGACCGCAAGAACGAGAAGGGACAGACGAACTTCTCGACCCTCGCCTACAACACCGAGAAGGTAAAGCTGATCGAACACGGTACGAAGATCTTCTCGCAGGGCAACAACACGAAGCTCAGGCTGGCGACATGGGGACTCTTCGAGAGGATCGCCGACGGCCGCAGGTTCGTCGTGATGACCACCCACTGGGATCTCGGGCGGAATCCGCAGTACCAGGAGGTCCATTCGAAAGAGATGGCGGAGATCGCCGTCAGTCTGAAGAACCGGTTCAATCTGCCGGTGATCACGACCGGCGACTACAACGCCAACGAATCGACCGTCTACATCAAGAACTTCCTGTCAAAGACAGGCTTCCACGAGGCGAAATACACCGCTGACGAGATAAAGCTCGCCTGCAAGACATATCACACCATCGGCGTTTCGGTATCCACCGCGCCGGCGGACAGCATCGATCACATCTTCGGATCGCCCGACGCGAAATTCCTCTTCTACACCGTGGTCGTGTCGCAGCTGGCGATCAACTCCTCCGACCACTGCCCGATCTACGCCGACGTAAAGCTCGGAGGCTGACGGAGGGAAGATGTCGACGGCCGGAAAGAGAAAATACCGGATGATAGAGTCGAAGCGCGACAGGATACTGCTGACGCTGACGGCCGCCTTCGCATATTTCTGCAGTTATATGACGAGGGTGAACTACAAGGCGGTCATCACCGAGATAGTCGCCGCCGAGGGAGTCCCGATGGACCGGGCGGCCGTCGCGCTGACCGGACTCTTCGTCACCTACGGCGCAGGCCAGCTGCTGAGCGGATGGCTGGGCGACCGTATCAATCCGAAATACCTTATGACGGGCGGCCTGCTGCTCGCGTCTGTCATGAACCTGCTCCTGCCGCTCTCCGACGACACCGTCTGGATGACGGCCGTCTGGTGCGTCAACGGGCTGGGACAGGCGATGATGTGGCCGCCGATCGTGAAGACGCTCACCAATTTCCTGTCCTCCGACGACTACCTCCGCGCCAGCGTCAAGGTCTGCTGGGGCTCGAACATCGCTACGATCCTGCTCTATCTCTGCGCGCCGCTGGTAATAGTTTTTGCCGGCGGATGGAAGCCGGTTTTCCACATCAGCGCGGCGACCGGATTCGCGGGTGCTGCGGTCATTTTCTTCGCCCTTTCGGCTTTTGAGAAAAAATACGCCTCCGGGACCGAAGGCGATCCGGAAACTGTCCTCCCCGAAGGCGGAGACGCCGCCGCTGAGGAAAAGGCGGAGAGCCGGAAGGAGGCCTCCCCGGCGATGCGCGGGGGCACCGTGATCCTCTTCTTCGCCCTACTCCTCGCGGTCATCACCGTTCAGGGGTCGCTGAAGGACGGGGTAGACACCTGGATGCCTGCGTATGTTTCGTCGACCTTCGGCCTCGGCTCGGATATCTCCATCCTCACCGGCGTGATCCTGCCGGTATTCGCGATGCTGAGCTATTCGGTCGCCACCTTCGTATATGAGAAGCTCTTCCGCAACGAGATGACCTGCTGCGCCGCCTTCTTCGTGTTGTCTGCGGGATGCTCTGGAGTCCTTCTGTTCCTCCGGGGCTCGGGACAGCCCGCGGAAGGCTTTGCGGCCTTCGCCGTACCCGCGCTCTCGGTGCTGATGCTCGCGTCGCTCGTCGGCTGCATGCATGCCGTGAACCTGCTCACGACCTGCTTCGTTCCGAGGCGCTTCAAGGCCTTCGGGAACATCTCATGGGTCTCCGGGCTCACTAATTTCGGCAGCTATGTCGGCAGCGCGGTCGCGACATATCTCTTCGCGCGGATCACCGAGGG
>ONVJ01000224.1 GCA_900321265.1 uncultured Eubacteriales bacterium | reverse complement strand
GGGGTTGCCCCAAACCCGACTGGCGTGTTTTGGGGCAACCCCTGTCATATTGCCGTCACTCTGCTTCTATCTCCTCCATGACGAAGGCCTCTACCACGTCGCCGTTCTTGAGATCGTTGAACTTCTCGAATCCGATTCCGCACTCAAAGCCCTGGGCGACCTCGCGGACGTCGTCCTTGAAGCGGCGGAGAGAGGATATCTTGTCCTCGTAGATCACGACGCTGTCGCGGAGGATCCTGACCTTCGAGGAGCGGGTGATCTTCCCGTCGAGGACGTATGAACCGGCGATGAAGCCGACGTTCGGAACATGTATGACCTGCCTGACCTCGGCGTGGCCGAGGACGGTCTCCCTGAACTTCGGGGCAAGCATGCCCTTCATCGCAGCCTCGACCTCCTCGAGGCATTCGTAGATCACGCGGTAGGTTCTGATCTCGACACCCTGGCGTTCGGCCGAATCGACTGCCGACCTGTCGGGCCTGACGTTGAATCCGATGATGATCGCCGATGACGCCTGCGCGAACATGACGTCGCCTTCGGTGATGCCTCCGGCAGCGGCGTGGATGACGTGGACTCTTACCTCGTCGTTCGAAAGCTTTTCAAGCGACTGCTTCACGGCCTCCGCGGAGCCGACGACGTCGGCCTTTACGATAATATTGAAATCCTTGACGCCTTCCTTGATCTGAGCGAATAGATCGCCGAGGCTGGCGCGGCTGTTGGCCTTGAAGGTCTCCTCCTTGGCCTTTGCGCGGCGCTGGTCGGCGAGCTCCCTCGCCATTCTCTCGTCCTCGACGGCGTTGAACTCGTCGCCGGCAGAGGGAACGTCGTCAAGACCGGTGATCTCGACCGGCATCGATGGAGCGGCCGATTTGACAGTCCTTCCGGTGTGGTCGCTCATCGCCCTTACTCTTCCGACGCAGGTGCCGGCGATCACGATGTCGCCCGAGTGCAGCGTACCGTTCTGGATGAGCACGGTGGCGACCGGGCCGCGGCCCTTGTCGAGCCTCGACTCTATCACGACGCCCTTGGCGCGCCTGTCGGGATTGGCCTTGTACTCCTTGACGTCGGCGATCAGCAGGATGCTCTCAAGGAGTTCGTCGATGCCCGTCTTCTTCAGCGCGGATACCGGCACGCACATGACGTCGCCGCCCCATTCCTCGGGAACGAGCTCGTATTTGGTAAGCTCCTGCTTTATCGCGTCGGGATTGGCGCCCGGCTTGTCCATCTTGTTAATGGCTACTATTATCTCGACTCCGGCGGCCTTGGCGTGGTTGATCGCCTCGACCGTCTGCGGCATGATGCCGTCGTCGGCGGCCACGACGAGGATGGCGATATCTGTCGCCATTGCGCCCCTGGCTCTCATCGCGGTGAAGGCCTCGTGTCCGGGGGTGTCGAGGAAGGTGATCTCCCTTCCGTTGATCTTGACTCTGTATGCGCCGATATGCTGAGTGATGCCTCCGGCCTCGCCGGCGGTCACGCGGGTGTTCCTGATCGCGTCGAGCAGCGAGGTCTTGCCGTGGTCGACGTGACCCATGACGCATACGACCGGGGCTCTGGGCTTGAGCTGATCCTCGGTGTCGGCGTCGGCTTCGAAGAGCTTCTCCTCGATGCTGACGACGACCTCGCGGGAGACCTCGGCGCCGAGCTCCTCGGCGATGAGGGCGGCGGTGTCGTAGTCGATCGTCTGGTTGACGGTGACCATCATGCCCATGAGCATCAGACGCTTGACGACCTCTCCGGCGGTCACCTTTATCCTCTGGGCAAAATCGCCCACCGTTATCTCATCCGGAATGACGGCTTTAACAGGCTGTTTCTTGACCGGCGCGGGAGGCGGAGCGACCTGTGCCTTTCCGCGTCCCGACTTTCCCTTCTGGTCTGTACGGCCCTGGCCTTTTCCTCCGTTCTGCTGGGGTTTTCCGCCCTGGGTCTGGTTTTTACCGCCGTGAGACTGGTTTTTTCCTCCCTGAGCCTGATCCTTGCCTCCGGTCTGCTTTGCCGGCTTGCCCGACTGCCTGCCCGGCTGCTGTCCTTTCCCGGTCTGTGCCTGGACCTTCTGGCTCTGCGATGAGCCCTTGCCTCTTCCCTGCTTTTCGGAAGAGCCCGATTCCGACTGATCGGCCTGTGTCTTCTTGACCTTGTTTTTCTGCGGGATCTCCCTGGTATCAAGCTTTCCGTTGTCAGAAACGAAGGAGTCCAGCTTCTCGTCGTATTTGGAGAGGTCGACGTTTGACGTTCCCCTCGTGTCGACGACTCTGGTCTGCGTGCCGGGAGTGACGATCTTTATGTCGTCTCCGACCGATCCGGTCCGCTCTCTGATCTCTATCCCGTGACGGTTCTGCTTGTTTTTATCCTTCTTTTCCTTATCGTTCCTGCGCTCGCCCGCCGCCATTGCGCTGGCGGCGCTGGTGCGCTGCTCGAACCTCTCGGTGGCGGAACGCGCCGAGGACTGCTTTTCGCGCTGTCCGGATGCCTGTCCCTCTTTCGCACCGTCGGTCTTTTTCTTCTCCTGACCGGGAGTCTTCGTGCCGGCTTTGCCATCCGCCTGGTCTTTGCCGGATCCTGTCTTCTTTTCCGCCGGCTTATCCGCGGCGCCGGAACCCTTTCCGGCGTCGGCGGGCTTTGCCTCGGGGACTTTTTCGGGCTCGGGAGGCAGAGCGACCGGTTTGACGACAAGCGGCGCGATATAGGTGATCCCGTCGATGTAGTCGTCGATATTAACGATCTGATTCGCCCTTGTAAGCTTTTCCCAGAGCATATCCGACAGGAACTCGTCAAGCGGAGTCGAAGCCTTTACGTCCAGTCCCGTACCGGCAAATAGGTCGGTGAGGTCCTTGGATTTTACCTCGGTGTCCCTGTTGAATTTAAGATTTTTAACAAGAGTTTGAATCTTTGCCGCTGTTTTTGCTGCCATGCTTTAATTACCGAGCCTTTCAATTCTTTCGTATCCCCGCCCGAATCCGGGAGGGCAGTTCATTATCGGTTTTTGCCGTTATTCTTCAGCTTTCGCCGCGCTTTGAAGAGACGAGTCCCATCCTTTCGCGACAGCTCCGGCAAGTCCTTTGTCGCAGACCGCAGCGACCGCGGTCCCCACGGACTTCCCGACCGCCCTACCGAGTTCGATCCTGTCGGCGTCCGACTCTATGAGTCTGACACCGTAAAATGAGCATCTGTCGGACAGTCTTTTCCGGGTCCCGCCGGAATTTCCGGCGGCCTCCACCACGAGAAATACCCGTCCCGCCTTCAGCGCC
>ONVJ01000225.1 GCA_900321265.1 uncultured Eubacteriales bacterium | reverse complement strand
GAGCTTTTCGATGGGCTCGGGCCTTTGCGGCAGCGGATCGGCGGTATACGCCGCCTTTCTGACGAAAGAGTCGGCGGAAAGGGCGGAGAGGCTTGCCGCGAAGAGATTCCCCGGCGCTTTCACATCCGTCTGCCGGGGCACCGGACACGGCGTCGAGTTCCCGACTGCCGGCAGGGCGTTATAAACCGGCTTACAAAATAAATCAAAAATACAAAAAACATAAAAAGAGGCTGAAAAATGATCGAAAACGGTGTCTATTACGGGCGCGGAACGCCTGAGATGTTCGACGAATACGTCGACTTCATCAACTACGTGTTCGGCTTCAACGGCAACTCGAGCGACTTCAAGAAGCTGCTGCCGAAGCTTTACCAGTACGACTACAATCCGGCCGGGAACTCATACGTCGCCGTCGAGGAGGGAAAGATCAAAGCGGCGATAGGCGCCTTCGACCACGATCTGTCGGTCTGCGGTGAATATCTGAAGACCCGCGGCATCGGAAACGTCGCGGTCCATCCCTACGAGCGCTCGAGGGGCTTTATGAAGAAGCTCATGAACATGGCGATCGACGACATGGTCGCCGACGGAGTCGTGCTCTCGGTGCTCGGAGGACGGAGGCAGAGGTACAACTACTTTTCCTACGACAAGCTCGGACCGGTCTTTGCGATGAGCTTCAATTCAGACAACATAAGGCACACCTTCGGAGCTGACCGGAAGCCCTTCTTCAGCTTCGTGAAGGTCGACGGAAAGGATCAGTCTGTCCTTGACAGCATAAAGGCGCTGTCCGAATCGAAACCGCTCTACGCGATCAGAGACCGGGAAAAATACTATGAGATACTCGTGAGCTGGAGAATGGCGGTATACGAGATCCTGCGAGAGGAAAAATTCGCCGGATACTGCATCGTCGACGATACCTCGGTCTACGAGATATTGCTCCTGCCTGAATTCGAGGACAAATTCGCCTTCTGCGTCCGCGATCTCTTCGATCACCTCGGACGCGGATCGCTGAGGGTAAAGCTGCCGCTCTACCTCGACGGATACATTTCTCAGATCGCCGCGATAGGCGAGTCATATTCGGTCGACACGGCAAAATCCTTCTCGGTGCTGAACTTCAGAAAGGTCTGCTCGGCCTTCATGAAGCTCAAGGCGACCTATTCGAAGCTGCCCGACGGCGAGCTCTGTCTCTCGATCGACGGCAGAGGCGGGAAGGAGAAGATCCTGCTCTCGGTGAAGGAGGGAGTGCCTTCGGTCACCGACACCGACAGAGATCCCGATCTTGAGCTCGGTCATATCGAGGCGATGAACCTCCTCTTCGCGATCTATTCGGTGCCCCGCGAGAAGCTGCCCGATCACGCCAGACTCTGGCTGCCGCTGCCCCTGAGCATCTATCCGGCGGACACCGTCTGACATGCCTCGCCCCGGCCTTTCCCCTTATCCCGGCTGGTATTCGGGCGACAACGCAAGGCTTTTCCGGCTGATGTCGGTCTTTCTCAACCTCGCCGCCGATTACATTGAGCCCGACATGATCGATGGAATAACCGGCGGGGACGGATCGATGACCGAGTTCGCCTACGCTCAGATCGCCGCCGCTGCCTGCGGTCTTGACGTCGCGGGGGACAGCGGCGACCGAAGATTCTTCCGGGAGAGATTCGCGGGGATGTTCAAGCGTCTCGATACCTCCGCGTTCACATCGGATCCATACTACCGGAACATCCGCCTGCCCGAAGGGACTCTTTCGGGAGGAAGGTTCTCCTTCGGCATGAAGACCTGCCGGGCATACGAGGCCTTCGTGAGAGACGATCCCGAGATAGTCCGCGGCCGGGGGGGAGAGCTGCTCGTTACCCCCAGGATCGGATTCTTCACCGAGGACTATCCCTATCCCGCCGTCTTTGAGAATGGCAGGGAGTGGATGACGCTTATGCCGAACGAGACTGTCACTTCAGCCTTTGCCCTGAAGCGAGCTCACGGGCGCGTGCTGACCTACGGGCTGGGCCTCGGGTACTTTGCCTATATGGCGTCGGAAAAGCCCTCCGTGGCCTCTGTGACCGTCGTGGAGCGTTCTCCCGAGGGGATCGCCCTATTCAGGGAGCATATCCTCCCGCAGTTCGGAAACAGGGATAAGATCGAATTGATCGAGTCAGACGCCTTTGACTACGCAGAGCACAGGGCTCCCGGGGAGAGATTCGACACCGTCTTCTGCGACATCTGGCACGATCCTTCCGACGGTGTGGAGCTCTATCTCAGGTTTAAAGAGCTGGAGACGCGGGGCCCCGAGTATATCTACTGGCTTGAAGACACGCTGAAACTCTATTTGTAAAAAGCAGGATAAAAAAGATACCGCGGCGCCATCCGGACAGACTGGACAGAGCTGCGGTATTTTTTTTGATGTGACCGCGACGGATTATGAATCGCGGATCCCGTCAGATCTTCGGCAAGTCTATCTCCACCGCCTCGCCGTAGCAGAGTGGGAACACCCTGACAGCGTCGGGGGCCTTTCCGCATATCCTCTCGAGGGCGGCGGCATAGTAGCTGAGCTGTCTTCCGTGGCGTTCGCTCATGATCGCCGCGACATCGGCCGGATCGGCCATCTCGCCGCGTGTCAGCCTGTCGGTCTTGTAATCGCAGAGCACGAGCCTACCCGAGCTGTCGGTGAAGAAGAGGTCGATGACGCCCTGAACGGCGATCTCCTCGCCGGCGAGAGCCTTCTTAAGCTCTGCGTCGGTCGTGAATCTGTCGGCGGGAAGAGAAATGTTGAACCTGAACTCCCGGCGGATCTCCCTGGCCTCTTTAAGCTCTTCAAAGAATCCCGAGTTCGCGAATGCGACGATCTCCGGGATCCTCAGCGCCGCGGCAGCTTCCGCGGGAATAAAGCCATCCTTAACAAGTCTTTCGGCTTCAGCCCTCACCGCTTCTTCGCCTCCGGATATCGATCCGAAGTCGCAGAACTGAAGGAAGAGATGCGTGGCGGTGCCGCGTCCGGCGGCGCCCGAGAAGCCTGAACTGCCGGAAAAATCGACCGTCTTCGACTCAAGCTTCTCCGCCTGGATCAGCGAGAGTATCGGATCGCCCTCGCGCCCGGCCTCCTCATCCTGTCCGGCGTCTGCCGCGGATGGATCGGTCAGGGCGTCGGGGAAGAGCTTTGACACCGACAGCTTTGCCGGCATTGCCGACACAGCGGCGTAGGGGTATCTGTAAGCGAATCTCTTTCTGAAGATCTCCTTCAGTCTTTCGACTGCTTCGGCGTCTTCTGCAGGTCCGGCGTCGCGCACAGTGGCCTCTTCTTCTCTGAGTGAGGCGGACGGATTCTGATCCCCGCCGGCGGCTTCCGCGGGCTCTGCGTCCGAAGCCTCATCCCGCCTGATCTCAACGGTGTACCCGTCTCCCGTTTCAAATCCGCATGTTGCCAGCGAAATAAGGGAGGCCCAGCTGTCGGCCGAGAGGACGGTGCGGCGGCAGCCGGCGAAGGATGCGAGCTTGCCTTCTCCGATCAGCTTGTCGACGCCCGAATAGCGTCCGATCGGGGAATAAACGATATAGAGCAGATCGCGTGCCCTGGTCAGCGCGACGTAGAGGATCCGGAGTTCCTCCTCTCTGATGCGGTCGGCGGCCGACATGACAGCTATCTTTTTCTGAATTCCTTCGATGCTTCCGATCCCGAATCTGTCGGGGATGTTCGCCGAGAGGACGAAACGGTCGGAGGCCGAAGTGATAACGCCGGTCCCCGAAAGCTCCCTGAAATTGTACTTCCTGTCAACGCCGAGGATAAAGACCACCGGGAATTCCAGGCCCTTGGATTTGTGTACGGTCAGGAGATTCACCGCGTCTTTTCCCGGCATTTTTTCATTTTTGATCTTGGCACCGTTCTCGATCAGCCCGTTGACATACCCGACGAAATCATGGAGAGTCCGGTATTCGCTGCTCTCGTAGCCCAGCGCCAGGGAATAGAGCATCTGAAGGTTCTCCCTGCGCTCGGCGGGGGATTTTCCTCCGCCTTCGGAGCCGCCCCCCGCGTAAACGATGGCGTCGGTCTCCCTCCAGAGCGATCTGATGAACCGGGTGAGCGGAAGCTGCTCGGCTCTCTGCCTGAGTGAGGCAAGGCTCTTTTGCGCCGCGGCGCATTTCTCCCTGAGCTCCGGCAGTGCTTCAGGGTCTTCCGTATACTCCTTCAGCGCATCGCGAAGAGAAGAGGTCCTGCCATGTCTCCTTACCGTTACCAGCTCGTCGAGAGTCATTCCGAATACCGGCGAGCAGAGGACACCCGCGAGATGGATGTCCCTGTCCGGATTGTCGATCGCTGCCAGAAGAGAGAAAAGAAGACTGACCTCTGCGTTCTCAAAGAGGCTCTCGCCGGTGCAGTTCGCGACCGGGATCCCCATTTCGGAGAGGACCGACGCGGCAACGTCGAGTTCATCGCCTCTCCTCGCGAGCAGTGCGAAATCTCCGTATGAATAACCGCCTCCGCCCGGCTTTCTGCCGTGCGCGACGAGATCCTTTATTTTTTCTCCGATAAAGCGGCTGTCTCTCAGCGACCCTTCCTTCCTGTCCGCGTATTCCGAAAGAATGATCTTTACCCGCCGGTCGCCGTCGGAGTCGGCGCCTTCATCTTCCGAGAGAGGGGGATCGTACTTCCTGGAAAAGACAAGGTCGTCCTCGGGGCGGTATTCAAGATCGGCGTCAGATCCTCCGGCGAGGGCGAAAAGCCTTCCGCAGACGGCATTGGTAAATGATACTATGTTCTCGGCGCACCTGAAGTTTTCCGACATATATACCGAGCATGGGCTTCCTTCGGGCAGCGAAGGATCGAAGAGAGGGAAGATGTTCCGGTAGGACGAGAAGACCGAAGGCTCGGCGTTTCTGAATGAATATATGCTCTGCTTGATGTCGCCGACGATGAAGAGGTTCCTTCCGTCCGAGATCGTCCTGAAGATCATGTCTTGAACGGCGTCGGTATCCTGATACTCGTCGACGAAGATATGCGAGTATCTCCGCCTCTCGGCAAGGGCTACGGTGGTGGGCTTCCCGTCGGGGGAGATGAGCAGCCTTGCCGCGGCTCTTTTCAGATCAGAGAAAGCGACGACCGATCTTGAACGCTTGAGCTCTGCGAGAGCCTTCGAATAGTGACGGAGCGCGGTGAGAGTGTCAAGACAGACCGATGCT
>ONVJ01000226.1 GCA_900321265.1 uncultured Eubacteriales bacterium | reverse complement strand
CGACAGGGAGACAGTCGAAGGGATATTCGAAAAATACCGTCCGTCGGTCGTCGTGAATCTCGCGGCGCAGGCGGGGGTCAGGTATTCGATCGATCATCCCGACGTATATATCGAATACAACGTGATCGGATTCTACAATATTCTGGAAGCCTGCCGCCGCTTCGGCGTCGAACACCTTGTGTATGCTTCTTCGTCGTCGGTATACGGCGGGAACACGAAGATCCCATTCTCGACCGACGACAGGACCGACAGTCCTGTATCTCTCTACGCGGCGACGAAAAAATGCAACGAACTGCTTGCCCACGCCTATTCCAAACTGTACGGCATACCGTCGACATGACTCCGCTTTTTTACCGTATACGGACCCGCAGGGCGTCCCGACATGGCATATTTCAGCTTTACCGAGAAGCTTCGCAGGGGAGAGAAGATAAAGATCTTCAACTACGGCAACTGCAGGCGGGACTTCACCTACGTCGACGACATAGTCGAGGGCATACGCAGAGTCATGCTCTCGGCGCCTGTCCTTGAAAAGGGCTCTGACGGACTGCCGGTGCCGCCCTACAGGGTGTACAACATCGGCAACAGCAGTCCGGAGAATTTGCTCGATTTCGTCAGGATCCTGGGCGAGGAGCTTACAGACGCAGGAGTCCTGCCCGAAGGATTCGACGTCGACGCGCACAGCGAACTTGTGCCGATGCAGCCGGGCGACGTTCCGGTGACATACGCCGACACCGATCCGCTCTTCCGCGACTTCGGGTTCAGGCCTTCCACCGATCTGAGGACCGGACTTCGCAGATTCGCTCGCTGGTACCGGGATTTTTATCTGAATTGACAGGATTTCAAAGGAGAAAACAACCGTCATGAATATTGCGATCGCAGGGACGGGCTATGTCGGTCTGTCCGCCGCCGTGCTGCTCGCCCAGCACAACAGAGTCACCGCCGTCGATATCATTCCCGAAAAGGTTGATATGCTCAACAGGAGGATTTCCCCGATATCCGATCCCGAGATCGAGGACTATCTCGCGAACAGGGAACTCGATCTGACCGCCACCCTCGACGGGGACTCAGCCTACCGCGATGCCGATTTCATCATTGTGTCGACGCCTACGAACTACGACGAGAAGAAGAACTTTTTTGACACGTCGTCGGTCGAGAGCGTCATCGAGCAGGTCATCGGTGTCAATCCCGACGCCGTCATAGTCATAAAATCCACCGTTCCGGTGGGATATACCGAATCGGTCAGGGAAAAATACTGCTGCGACAACCTTCTTTTCAGCCCGGAGTTTCTCAGGGAGGGAAGAGCGCTCTACGACAATCTCTATCCGAGCAGGATCATCGTCGGAGTCCCCGTCAGGAACGCCAGACTGAGAAAGGCCGCGGTAAAATTCGCGTCGATGCTTACAGAGGGGGCCGTCAAGGAGAATATCGAGGTCAGGTATATGAATCCCACCGAAGCCGAGGCGGTAAAGCTCTTCGCCAACACCTACCTCGCTCTGCGCGTCGCTTTCTTCAACGAGCTCGATACCTACGCGGCTGTCAGAGATCTTGACACGAAGTCTGTCATCGAGGGCGTCTGCCTCGATCCGCGTATCGGCGATCACTACAACAATCCGTCTTTCGGATACGGCGGCTACTGCCTGCCGAAGGACACGAAGCAGCTGCTGGCAAACTACGCCGACGTTCCGCAGAACCTGATATCCGCTATCGTGTCGGCGAACTCGACGAGAAAGGATTTCATCGCCGACAGGATCATAGCCATGAACCCGAAGACCGTCGGCGTCTTCCGGCTCACGATGAAGAGCGGTAGCGACAATTTCAGACACAGCTCGATCCAGGGAGTGATGAAGCGCATCAAGGCCAAGGGGATCGAGGTCGTCGTTTACGAGCCCTCGATGAAGGAGGACAGCTTTTTCAACAGCCGTGTCATCAGGGATTTCGAGGAGTTCAAGCGGGTGTCCGACGTGATACTCTCAAACCGCATGACTCCGGAACTGGCCGACGTCGCGGACAGGGTCTTCACGAGGGACATATACCGCAGAGACTGATGCGCGTCTGACCCGCGGGTGGTACGCACAGGAGAGGGGCTGTCAAAAAAGTCCGACTTTTTTGACAGCCCCTTTGTCCGAGTACCGTCAAAACAGCCCGCTTAGTAAAATTATTATTGCATATTGATTTTTGATGTGTTATAATAATATACACTAAAAAAGAGTAGGGATACAGGCGTTAAGTGACGTCCGGACGGGGAGTTGCCGGATGTACGAAGCGAAAGCGCGGTCGGTATCCCGCATCCCGCTTGATATGGTTACGTTCAGACCGTCGGTTATCATCCTCTCCGGTCCCGCTTCCATATTCGGTACGGGCAAAGGAGGGGTTTTTATGTCAGGTTCCAAGGCCGTAAGACGGCTCTGCATCACGGCGATGCTCATGTCGCTCAGCATCGTCATCGGTATCATCTGCAAGAACTGGCTGACCTGGAGCATCTACTACAGGGTCACCTTTGAAAACTTTCCGATCATCGTCGTCGGTTACTGCTTCGGGCCGCTCTGGGGCCTTGCCGCCGGAGTCGGAGCCGACATAATCAGCTGTCTCTGCTCGACGAATCCGATGGTCAATCCCGTCATCACGCTCGGAGCCGCTGCGGTCGGATCGCTGTCGGGACTCGTGCCGATGCTGATCGGACGGAAAAAAGCGACGGCTTCTTCCGGAGAGGCGTCCGCGGAGCGTAAAAGAGGGCTGAGACCGGCCTTCACGCTGGCGGTCGCCGTCGCGCTCGCCCACCTCATCGGCCAGTGGCTGATCAAATCGATCGGCAAGGTGACGATGCTCGGTATGCCGAAGATCGGGATGCTTATCGGTCTCGGGATAACGCTGGCCGTGGCTCCGGTCGAGTATTTCATCATCCGCGTCATTTTCAAAAACAGATCCGTTTCATCGGCTCTGAGAGAACTGTCAGACTATGAACTATACTGAAGCACTTGAATACATCGAACGCGGATTCTTCGGCGGCACGAGGCCGGGGCTCGAAAGGGTGTCGGAGCTCCTCGGGAAGCTGGGCGATCCGCAGGACGGCCTCCGCTTCATCCACGTGGCGGGAACGAACGGCAAGGGATCCTTCTGCGCAATGACCGATTCGGTCCTGCGCGAGGCCGGATATCACACCGGACTCTACACCTCGCCCTATATCGAGCGGTTCAACGAGAGGATCGTCATCGACGGTTCTCCGATATCCGACGAGGAACTCGCTGAGATCACCGACTACGTCCGTCCATTTGCCGATTCGATGGAGGACCGGCCCACCGAGTTCGAGCTCATCACGGCGATCGCCATGGTCTGCTTCGCGAGGCACCGGGTCGATCCTGTCGTTCTTGAGGTCGGCATGGGCGG
>ONVJ01000228.1 GCA_900321265.1 uncultured Eubacteriales bacterium | reverse complement strand
TTTGCCGGAAAAACATCATTTTTTCGAGCATTTCAGAGCAAAAACGGCAGGGTAACCTGCCGAGAAAAACGTCGCAGGGTTGTAAAACAACTCGCCACGCGAGTTTTTTTACAACCTCTTACGCTCCGCCTTCCACGCGGAGGACTTCCTTCCTGAAATAGGGGATCCGCATAAGGATCACGACTATCACCAGCGTGATTACGAGCTCTGGCAGCATGTAAAGCGCGTTGTAGCATACCGAATAAAGCGCCGGGCGGCTCTCGAAGACGCTTCCGAAGAGCTCCCACTGCTCAAGGTTTTTGAAGATCACGTAGCCCGACAGGAAATGCGAAAGGAATCTCGCGGTAAAGACGGCGGAGATACCGAGATACACTCCCCCCTCGCCGAGCTTTCTGAACATCCCGGCGCAGCCCAGGACGCTGAAGGCGACGATATAGTCGAACATTATGCACCCGACGAGCATCACCGGAGTGAGCCCCCAGCCGAGAAGACCGTCGAGCGTGATCCCGAAGACGAGCTGGAAGAGCGAGTATACGAAGGATGAGATCATCCCGTATTTCAGCCCGTGCCTCACCGATATAACGCATACCGGCAGCATGCTCGCGAGCGTGACCGAGCCGCCCAGCGGCATCTTGAAGATCTTGATCAGCGAGAGCACCACGCCGAGCGCGATAAAGACGGCGCATTCGACTAGGGTGCGAAGTTCATTTCTTTTTTCCATCTTTCTTTTTCGACCTCTTTTTCTCCGCCCGGAGGGCGGCGGCAGTTATTTGCGGGAAAGGATATCCTGAGCGGGTGCGGCCCGGAAGTGTCCGTCGATATATGCCTGATGTCCGTCCTTGCGGACCTGCCGCGAAAAGAGTTCCGGCCGCCTGAAAACCGGCGGCCGGAACTCTTCTTTTGATGAAATACTTCCTACGCCGGTATTATCCGTATCAGGTTTCGGGTTCGCGAATCTCGCGTCTCAGCCGGACAGTTTCCAGCACCCCGGATTTCCTTTATTCACTTACCGGCATATTATACCACCTGCCGGACGTTTTGTCAAGAGATAAGGGGGTTTTAAAAAATCGCGCAGCAAGTTTTTAACAGGCTTTTCGTGCGTAAGCTTCTGAATCGGCCGGTTTTGATTGTAAAAACCGCCGGGATATGATATAATAATATGATAGGGGCTGTTGAAAGACCGGGAAGCCGGATCCGCAGCACCCCGTCAAAACACCAAACCGATCATTCAGGGCGGAGGCAGGGCAGGCATGTTCTGCGCCGCGCCGCGCATCATCCGAACGGAGTCTGACATATGAAGAAAGGAACAAAAAAGATCCGCGAGTATATGCGGACCTCATTCACCCAGGTGTCGCACACGACCCTGAATCCCGAAGGGCCGGGATCGGTGCGGATACACCTCGTGCCGCCCTTCGACCCCGAGGGCAACCTCGTGCCAAGCGTCGCGATCGTCAACGGCCAGGACATAATCCCCGTCAACTATTCATGGTCGATCATTCTCAACGAGCTGATCGGTCAGATAAACAAATATGACGGCAAGCCGGTGTCGGACGCCGACGCCGCCTCGATCATCGACGAAACCTGCAGAAGCGTCGGCAGGCTCTTCCGCTTCGTCAGGAAGAAGAAGCTGAAGAAGGACATCTACACGATGATGAACAGCCTCTGCCAGATCGCCTACGGCGAGCTGCCAGACTCTCCCGTCGGCTACCTCAACATCGGCGAATACGCGCCATACATGAAGGCCCCTCACCGCATGGACCTGATGGTCAGCGCGATGACGGCCGGCGGCAGATGGCACTGCAATCAGAAATGCGTCCACTGCTACGCCGCGGGTCAGCCGCTGGCAGAGGAGAAAGAGCTGACAACAGAGGAGTGGAAGCTCATCCTCGACCGTCTGCGCGCCGCCTGCGTCACGCAGGTAACCTTCACCGGCGGCGAGCCGACCATGAGAGAGGATCTCTTCGAGCTCATCTCATACGCGCGCTGGTTCGTATCCCGGCTGAACACAAACGGCATAAAGCTGACAAGGGAATACTGCGACCGGCTGAGGGCGGCAGAGCTCGACAG
>ONVJ01000266.1 GCA_900321265.1 uncultured Eubacteriales bacterium | reverse complement strand
TTTAACGGCCTCCGGATCATGCGCCGGTACCAACGGTTTAAGTATATCAAAAATGAACCGGTTTTTCAACCCGAAATTTAAAAAAATCGGCCTCGATCCTCAACCGGTGGTGACAGGCGGGATCCTCCCCGTACGCAGAGCCGAAACTTAATTCGGAGTATCATCCGGAGTATCATTCGGCGTTTCTTCATGAATCACCGTCTGAATTCCCACCGGAGTTTCCGTCGGTTTCAGCCGCCTCTGGATTTTCAGGTGAATAACCCGCGGCGGCTTACGAAAAACTTGACTTTTTACTCAAAAAAGTATATAATATTAAAATATAAAAAAAGCCGGCGGAAGGAAGTGAGCACTGTGGACCCGTTGCGATGTATGTCAAAAAAAATAACATTGGGACGGTCTGCCACCGGAAACCGGTATCCCGGCGCATGAGATCCCGTCCCGGAAAGGGAAACAGATGAAAGAGATTATTTTAGGCCTGCTTCAGGACAAGAAGTACAACCAGCTCAAGGATGTACTCAACTATGTGGCTCCTCAGGACCTCGCGGGCTTTATCCAGGACGAGGAGCACACCGATCTCGAGCCCTACATGCTCGTCCTCTTCCGCCTTCTCTCCAAGGAGACGGCCGCCGAGGTCTTCGTCGAGCTCGACACCGAGCATCAGGAGGAGCTGATCAAGTCATACACCGACGCCGAGCTCCGCGGGATACTCGACGAGATGTATCTCGACGACACCGTAGATATCGTCGAGGAGATGCCGGCAAGCGTCGTCAAGAGGATCCTCAAGGTCGCCGATCCTGCGATGCGGCAGCAGATCAACGATATGCTGAAATACTCGAAGGACAGCGTCGGAAGCATAATGACCGTCGAGTACGTCAGTCTGAAGAAGACGATGACTGTCGCAGAAGCCTTCGACCGCATCCGCTCGAACGGGGTCGACAAGGAGACGATCTACACCTGCTATGTCCTTGACGGCGGACGCCGGCCCGAGGGCATCGTCACCGCGCGCGAGATGCTGCTCGCGGATCCCTCTACACCGATCTCCGAACTGATGAATGAAAACGTCATCTCTGTCAGGACAGATCAGGACAGGGAGGAAGCGGTCAACATATTCAGAAAATACGGCTTCCTCGCGCTCCCCGTCCTCGACAGCGAGGGCAGGATGGTAGGCATCGTGACGATGGACGACGCTATGAACGTCCTCGAGGCTGAAAACACCGAGGACATCGAGAAGATGGCCGCCATCACTCCTTCGGAGAAGCCCTATCTTCACACCGGCGTCTTTTCCACCTGGCTCCAGAGGATCCCATGGCTCTTCCTTCTGATGATATCCGGTACATTTACCGGCATGATCATCTCAAGCTTCGAGGAGAAGCTGAGCGTCCTCGTCTGCCTTACCGCCTTCATACCGATGCTGATGGATACCGGAGGAAACTCTGGCAGCCAGTCGTCGGTTTCGGTCATCCGCGGACTTGCGCTCGGCGACGTGACCTTCAAAGACTTCTTCAGGGTGCTCTGGAAGGAGATCAGAGTCGCGCTGCTCTGCGGTGTTTCGCTCGCCGCGGTCGCCTTTGTAAAGGTCATCGTCATCGACGGTCTGCTGATGAAGACGACGGGAGTCGACTGGCAGGTCGCGCTGGTCGTGGCGGTATCCCTCTGCGTTACAGTCATAGTCGCTAAGACGGTCGGGTGCACACTGCCGCTGCTCGCCAAGAAGCTCGGCTTCGACCCGGCGATCATGGCCTCCCCCTTCATCACGACGATCGTCGACGCCCTGGCGCTCCTTGCCTACTTCTTCTTCGCGACGAGCATCCTTTCTGCAAGATTCATCTGAGATCGCGCATGTCCGCGCGGGAAAGGCGTTCTTTATGAGATATATCGTTTTTTCCGATTCTCACGGCAGCCGCCGTGAGATGGAAAAAATTCTCGGAAGAGAAAAATTCGACGGTTTCATTCATCTCGGAGACGGGATGACGGATGCGGAGGATGTCGCTTCGTTGTATCCGTCCGCTGCCTTCATATCGGTCCCGGGCAACTGCGACGGACTCTTTTTCGGATCGGATGAGACAGAGACCGAGGCGGTGATCGGCGGTGTCAGGATACTCGTCTGTCACGGACACAGGTATCAGGTCAAATACGGGGTAGGGATGATCTGGAAGAGAGCCGTCGAGCTCGGAGTTCGCGCGGTGCTGTTCGGCCATACTCATGAGCCCTATTACCGCGACACCGGCGAAATAATGCTGCTGAATCCCGGGACGGTGAGGATGGGCGAGTACGCGGTTATCGAAGCGGCGGACGGCAGGATAACCGCCGAACTGCTCAGTCTGTGAAAAAAAGATTGACTAACCGGGCGGCATATGATAAAATAATATAAATAACATTAACACCCGCGGCTGATCGCCGCACCGAAAGGCTGGACTCATTATATGGCGGAAAACGAAAAAAAGCCGGTAGAAGGCAAATATATTACCTATCAGGGAAAGCCTCTCGTCAGGGAGGGGGAGACGATCTGCTACGGCGATCTCCAGGACAAATATTTCCTGATACTCGATATCATCGGTTACAAGACCGAAAACGGACAGAAGATCCCCGACAACATCATCGTTCAGATAGTTGAATCGGCAAATCCGTCCAATATCATAAAACAGGCTACGAAGCAGGGACTTACCGCGGCGATGGAACTCGGAACGGTATGGCTTGACAGGGCCAACAAAGATTCCTGACCTGTGCCGGGCCACAAAAAAGCAGCCTGACTCATTAAATTCATGATGATTATTTCCAGAAAAACACTCGGCAGAGCGTCGGCTCTCCTTGCCGCACTGACTCTGCTCATCCTTCTCTCGGGGTGCTCGGTCTTCGACCGATTCTTCGGAGGGGACACGACCGCCGCCCCGGTATCGACCGAAGGGCCGTCGGACGAATCGACTCCGGAGCCCGGAGCCGACACGACCGAGCCGGGTCAGAGTTCGGACACGCTTCCGCCGGTCACGCTTCCGCCCGACACCACAGGCGGATTCATATCTGTCACCGATCCGCCGGTGATACACTATTACCCCGATCCTCTTACCGGACTCAAGGTGACTTTTGACGCGTCCAGGGTCAGGCCGGTCGCGATATCGGTGGACAACATATCTGCGGCGACCCCGCAGAGCGGGATCGCATTGGCGGATATCGTCATCGAATGTATGGTCGAGAACGGCATCTCAAGGCTCATTCTCATCACCAACAAGTATGAGGGCAACACCGAGGTCTTCGGGCCGGTCAGGTCGGTCAGAGACTATATGGTATCTCTTTCAGCTGCCTTCGGGACCCTGCTGGTCGGCGCCGGATACAGCCCGACCGGATACACCTCGATCACCGAGAACGCGATCGACTATATTGACGGGGTGCACGACAGATACGCGATGTCTGGATTCTTCAGGGATCCCGTGAGATACGAGAAATCGGGCTACGAGCACTCTCTGATGATCACGGGGCAGGGAATAAAGGCGCTTGCGGCGCACAACAACTATTCCCTCGCCGCGAATGTCAGGGAAGTGTTCAGATTTTCCGACAGCGCCGCTATCGCCGGATCCGACGCCACACACGCCGTGCTGACCTACTCATCATATCAGCAGGTCCAGCTGATCTACAGCAGGAAGGAAAACGCCTATTACAGGTATCAGTACGGGACCAAGGCGCATATCGACGCCGCCAGCGGCGAGCAGCTTTCCTTCACGAACGTCTTTATCCTCTTTGCCGATTCGGCTCCGATAGAGGGAGATACCGAGGGACGGATAACCGTCGAGGTGACAGGCACCGGCAGCGGATACTACCTCTGCGGGGGCAAATACATCCCGATAACCTGGACAAGGGCGGGGTTCAGCTCTCCCTTCTCCTTCACGTCTGACAGCGGATCCTTCGGGGTCGCCGCCGGCAAGACCTTCATCGCTGTCGTCGACAGCAAGCTCAAGGATACCTCGTCGATCGTCCTCAACTATAAAATGAATTAAAGCAATACAGGCATTGCATTATATAGGTGGTGTTAAAAAAGTCCGACTTTTTTAACACCACCGCAGAATCTGCGGACAGGATACCGCAGATTCTGCTCGAGAATTGCGTTTTTTGCCACTATACAGCTTGATTATTGCTGTCAAACGGGCAAAAACGCCGCGGTCTCGCGGCGAGCAATTGCTCGTCGGCTAGTTA
>ONVJ01000229.1 GCA_900321265.1 uncultured Eubacteriales bacterium | reverse complement strand
GGGGAAGGGAAGCTTCGTCGACGCCGTCCTGAACCAGCTGTTCTTCTTGTCGTCGTAATAGAGCTTTACGGCGTAATAGGGGCATTCCGCGCTGTGGGGGCAGCCGTCGATGCAGAATTCAGGGGCGTCCTCCGGCGCGTTTTCTCTTCTGAAGTAGGAGAGCGAGCCGAAGGAGTGGACGCGGCGGCAGTGCTTTCCGAGCAGCCACTGAAGGATATCCATGTCGTGGCAGGACTTCTGGAGGATCATCGGAGAGCTCTCGTCGCTGTTGGCCCAGTTGCCCCTGACGAAGCTGTGACTCTGATGGACGTTGCCGACGCCCTCGGTGTGCTGGATGTGCATGACGTCGCCGATCTCGCCGCTGTCGATCACACGCTTGAGCGCGTTGAAAAAGGCGGTGTACCTGAGGACGTGGCAGACGAGGACGCGGACCCCGGCCCTGTCGGCCTCCTCGCAGAGGATCCGGCACTCCTCGGGGACCGGCGATATCGGCTTCTCGAGAAGCAGATCGTAGCCCTTGCGGATCGCGGCGAGCGCCGGAGCGAAGTGGTCGCGGTCCATCGTTGAGATTATGGCGGCGTCGGCGCACTTCGGCAGGGCGAGCAGCCCCTCCCAGCTCTCAAAGCACATCTCTTCGGGTATTCCGTGCTTGTCTCTAATGTAATTGCGCCTTTCGGTGAGAGGCTCGGCGACGCCGACGACCGAAAATCCCCGTCCCGACGCCGCGGCGATATCGGTGTAGGTCCTGCCCCGGCTCCCGGCTCCTATGACGATCAGCTTCTTTTCATTCATGATATTGTCTCCTTGGATTGTTGTCATCTTAATCTCGGGCTTTTTCCCCGATCCCGCGGTCATTCCGGCCCGGCAGAGGATCCCTTCCCCGGATCACTGTCCCCAGACCTGTTTCCTCCTTATTGCGGCGGCAAGCCGGCGCATCCTTTCGATCGCGTAGGGGAAGAAGCGTTCGTATGCCCCGCAGAATCTGTTCAGACCGTCGGGACCGCGGTTGCGTCGGCAGCCGCCCCGGCAGAGCGAGAGCCACTCGCAGCCGAGGCATTTTTCGGGAAGCTTCTCAGACGCCGCGATAAAACCCGTCTCCCGGCGCTTCTTTTCAATCTCATCGAAGCTGTCGGTCAGTATGTTGCCGATCAGATACTCGTCGAGGGCGTAGAAGTCGCAGGGGTAGACCGATCCGTCGGCCTCGATGAGATACTGCGGCGAGCAGACTCCCCTCATCCCGCAGTCCTCAGGCTCGATTCCTGCAAGGATACCGACCCAGTTTTCGAACTCGCGGTTGTAGACCTCCCTCTCGGAGGTAACGTCGTTGTACCAGAGATCGAAGATATCGCAGAGAAAGTCACCGTATCTCGCGGCGCCGAGCGTCCATACCGTGTCCTCTCCGCCGAGCGGAGCGACGCAGGGTATGTACTGCTGCCAGACGAAGCCGTTCTTTTTGTAGAAGTTGTAGATCTTCCGTCCGCTGCGCGCAGTCTCGCCGGTGAGGACGGTGAGTATGTTGAACTCCGCCCCCGCGTCGCGGAGGAGCTTCGCGGCCTTCATGACGGCGCCGTGCGTGCCCTTTCCGTCGGGCTTTACCCGGTTTTTGTCGTGGATCTCGGGTATTCCGTCCATCGAGAGACCGGTCAGAAAACCGTTTTCGGCGAGGAATCCCGCCCATTCGCGGTCGATGAGCATCCCGTTCGTCTGTATGAACCAGGATACGCTCGCAAGCTTTCTGCCGTCGGGGCCGCGGTTGAGTTCCTTCACGGTATCTACCGCCGAGCGGAAGAAGCCGAGGCCGGCAAGCGTCGGCTCGCCGCCCTGAAATCCGAAGGAAACGCTCCCCGATCCGTCCGGGGCCGACTCGCGGGCGATCGCCTTCTCCGCTATCACGCGAAAATCTCCGGGGCTCATGAAACGCCGGACGGCATGTTCGCGGTTTTCCATTTCGTCGGAGTAAAAGCAGTATCTGCAGCGCAGATTGCAGGCTCCCGACGCGGGTTTTATCAAGAGATACATCTTTTTGTCATTCGTCGTAGTGTTTGAGGTATTCTATCATCTGTTCAAGAGACGTATATTCAACGTTTCCGTTGGATATCTTCAGCCTCTGCGGGCGCTTCATCGGAAGACCGTTCACGAAGTCGAGCTGACGCGGCTCGTACTCCTCGTTCTCCCGCTGCCTCGTCCAGCCGCGGTATCTCCAGTTCGGCGGAGCGGCATCTGCCCGCCAGGGCCTGCAGTCCCAGTAGTATCCGCGGAAGGGATCGCGGTCGCGGCACATGCGGTCGAGGATCGCGTCGTGCAGCCTGTCGCGGGCGGCTTTAAGCTGCGGATCGCCGGTATCTATGAGGTTTTTGCACTCGAAAGGATCTGCCTCGAGATCGTAGAACTCGTCGGTCGACATCAGATTGACCGAAAGCTTGTATCTTCCGTCGGTGACCGCCCGCATCGGCTGGAAACCGCCGTAGTGGTCGTGGTCCTGCTCGAATCTCGTAAACTCGATGAAAGCGTATGGAGACGGCGTGTCGGCAGACAGATCGCTGACGGTAGGTCTTATCGATCCTCCCTGCAGGACCTTCGGGATAGGTATGCCGAACCAGTCGAGGATCGTTGGAACGACGTCGATATGCGACACCGGATGCTTCCGGTATACTCCTCCGCGGACGCCTTTCGGGTCGCGGATTATGAATGGGATCCTCGCGACCGCGTCGTAGGCCGCCGGTCCCTTGGCGAAGAGCGAGTGCGAGTGAAGCAGGTCGCCGTGATCCGAAGTATAGATTATAACCGCGCTGTCGGGAGCTGCGGCGACCGTCTTCCCTATAAGCTCGTCGGCGTAGCTGTTGCAGCCGAAGAAGTATCTCGCCTTCATGTCGAAGGTCTCGGGAGTTCCCGGCTTTTCCGCCGCCCAGATCTTCTGGTAGCCCGGCTTGCCCTCGAGCGTATCGTATACGGCGGGATCGCGCGGAAACTCATAATCGACGTACATGCTGTCGTAGGGAGGAGGGCAGAGAAAGGGACCGTGGGGCTCGTCAAAGGACACGACGAGAAAATAATCCTCATCCCTGTATCTCTCCATGAAATCCCGGGCCTTTGCAAGCACCCTCGATCCGTACGTGAAATCCTCAGGCACCCGGATGAAATCCATCGTCTTTGAGCACCTCGACATCGCTCTGCCGTCCTCGCTCAGCTCCTCGAGATAACGGCGCATGTCGTACCAGTATTCGGGATCCCATCCGTCGGGACAGAAACCGTT
>ONVJ01000230.1 GCA_900321265.1 uncultured Eubacteriales bacterium | reverse complement strand
GGTGTCGTTGAAGATCGAAAGTATCTTCTCGTAGTTGTTCTCTCTCGAGGTCCTGTGCGGGATCTTGTAGAGGTTGACGCACTCGTCTATGAAGACGATCATGCCTCGATAGCCGACGGTCGACGACATCCCCGCCCAGAGCTTGAGATAGTCGTACCAGTTTGAATCGCCGATTATCTCGGATACCCTGAAGCCGAGGGCGGCTATGGCTTCGGTCTTGTTTGCGAACTCTCCTCTCAGCCAGCGCATGCAGGCCGATTTCCTGTCCGAGTCGTCGGCGACGTCCGCCTCGTACCATCCGGCGACAACACGCGCGAAATCAAAGCCGCCGACAAGCGCCTCAAGTCCCGAGAGTTTTTTTCTGACCGCCGTGGCCAGAAGGGCGCCGTATCCGACCGAATCGGCGTCCTCCCCCGACTCCTCAAGCTCGGTCCTTACCTTATAAACGAGTCTGCCGATTATCGAGGAGAGACCTCCGCCGTCGGGAGATGTCCTGACCGACAGGTTCTTCATCAGCTCGCGGTAGGTCGCAAGGCCGGTCCCGCCGGTGCCGTAAAGCCGCCTTTCGGGGGAGAGATCGGCGTCGGCGCAGACGAAGTCGCGCTCGAGCGCGTAGCCGCGGATGAGCTGCATGAGGAAGCTCTTACCGCTGCCGTATCTTCCGATGAGAAACCTTACGGCTCCTCCTCCATCCGAGACGAGCTCAAGGTCAGACAGGAAGGCGGCTATTTCCTCCTTCCGGCCGATCGCGATATAGGGAGCGCCCGATCTCGGCACGACGCCGGCCGAGACCGACGCGATAAGCGAGGCGAGTATCCTCTTAGGCACTGCGGGAGGCGTGCTTATATTCTGTTTTCCGGCGGCAGAGGACGCGCCGGATGCGTTTTTCAGATCATTATCCATTTTCAACTCCGTTGATGACACTCATCGTCACCGGTTGGCAAAAGCCTGTCCCGGCTGAGGGATCCGGGTTGGCGGAGACTGCTCTTACGCTTCTCCGGCCAGCCTCGCAGCTTCTTCGGCATAGTCAGGTATTATCGCGAATCCGCCGTCGGTCTCCTCGATCAGTATGTCGCCGAAAAGCTCATATGCCGCAGAATTGATCTCTTCGGCGATGATCGCCGAGGGTCGCCCGAGCCTTTTTGACTCGGACGCCGCGGCTTTCCGGTCATTTTTCAGGAGCGCCGAGACAAAACCGGCATAAGCTTCAGGCCAGGGCGCAGACGGAACACCGGCGCTCCCGGTTTCTTCTGATCCGGCCTGATCGCCGGACAGCTCTGTCGCCGCTGTCCCCGCTGATGGATCTTCCTTCGGGGCATCACCGTCCGGCATCCGTCCGGGGACGGGAGCCGGCGCCGATCCCCCTTCGGCTTCGGCGGGAAGCTCCTCGGCTTCCGGAGAGGCACCGCCTTCCTGCAGACCGTCACCGAAGGCCGAGATGAGCTTTTCTGTCGTCTCCCAGGAGCTCTGTTCGATCTCACGGGCTCTCTCAAAGGACATCTCGGTCTTCTCGGGCTCGTAATACTTCTCCCATTCCGGGACGGCGGGACCGGATGCGGCGGCAGTCCGGTGCTGTTCCGAGATCAGATTAACTTCTTTGAAATAGCTGTCCGCCAGTCTCTTCAGCCGGTCGGGGAGTCCGGTCACCGACATTCTCGACTTGATCCCAAGAGCGCTTCTCAGCCTGTTTTCACCGTATTTGATAAGTGCCGTGACCGCCATTTTCGTCTCGAAAGAGGCTGTGAACGACTTGTATATGACTGTTATCTTCTTTTTTACCGCAGGTACCGATAGGGCTCCGACAAAGGCGTCTCTCGAAACGGTGCGGGGATCGAGTCTGCCCAGCAGGCTGCCCTGTCCATCCCCCGACGCGGAGACATAGTCGAGCATGGCGGGAATATGCCTGTCGAACAGGGCTCCCGCACCGGCGTCGGAGGCGAATCTGCTTTTCCTGTAGTCGTATCCCGAAACATGGTCGGTGAGAAACGGTATGAAGCCGTCGCCCTCGGGTTCGGCATAGAATTCCTTCAGAGAGGCGCTCTTCACGGCATCCCGGACGAAAGGCCGGATCGCGTCGAGCGGAGGACGCATCCGGTGGATCAGGCAGAAATCGCAGACCCACTCCGAAAGCTGACCGTCAAGCCTCGGGTGGATATTTCTGTATCCTCTCCAGATATTAAGAAGCATATCCAGAGCGGTCTCGGGAGGGATCCCCCTGTCATGGTCGTCGTATACTCCGGCAAGGTTTATCGATTCGTATATCAGAAGAAGCAGGTAACCGTAGTCGGCCTCGGGGAATCTGCCTTCGGTAATTTCGGATCTCAGACAGAGATAATAGCCGAGCTGTTCGGCGTTCAGCTGGGAGTACTGAGGCATATATGAAAAGAAAGGGGTATACTCTGATCTGTCCGAGACAAGGGATTTCAGTCTCTCGGCGGCTTCCAGGAAACTGTCGTAATACCTGTATTCGGTGCCCCATCGGAAGACCGAGACCTTTTCAATAAGCGGAAGCCGGGGCTCGTATTCATAAAGGGGAGCCGCGGAGGGCTGAGTCCTGATCTGAGAGAGGGCTTTCGGGGTCCCCTTCGGGACCCCCTCTCGGGTGGAATTTGCCGACGCCGTCCCGATCTCCGGGATCTCTATCTCGATCCCGGGAAGCCCGGTCTCATTCCCCGGGGCATGTCCGGGGAAGCCGCTGCTTTTATTATCCTTCATCTTTTAACGGCTCCTGTTTCCGGACTTTTCCTCCCCGGAGGCGGGTCCCGACGACTGAAACTGCGTGAAACCGACAGCAAAAGCTGTCCCGGGTAATATATTATTATATGTTCTTTTTTTTAATTAGTCAATAGTTTTAATAAAATGGTGATTTTTATCTTGAAAAAAAACCGGCTTGTTGGTATAATATAGAATAAGTAAATGTTTTAAGACATAACAGTCCGTTTTTGAAAGGAGCCAGCGATATGAACAGACCATCGGCGAGAACAGAGGGAGGAACAAGACAGTTCTCCTCCACGACCGACAGAGACGCAGCGATCAGACAGACGCTTCAGACGGTATACGCGGCCCTCGTCGCCAAAGGATACGATCCTATCAATCAGATAGTCGGATATATCCTCTCGGAAGACCCAACCTATATCACCAGCTATCAGAACGCGAGACAACTCATCGTCAAATATGACAGAGACGAGCTGCTTGACGCCATCGCGAAATTCTATTTCGGAGAAAAGACCAAGAGATGATCCCGACTGTTCGGGGCAGCCGGGCGGTAGCCCTGGGCTGCTTTGACGGATTTCACAGAGGACACCGATCGATCGTCGAAAAGACGGTTAAGACCGCAGCGCGGCTCTGTATGGAGCCCGCCGCCTTCACTTTCAACAGACCTCCGGCGAGCTCTCTATACCCTTCCTTTTCGGGGATACTGACCGGAAGCGAAGAAAAGGCTGAGCTTTTGCGGGAAGCCGGCATCCAGGTCATACTCGCAGCCGACTTTGAGTCGGTGCGCGACATGTCGGCAGCAGATTTCATCGAAAGACTGCTGATATCCGAACTGGATGCCGGAGCGGTCGTTTTCGGGGAGGATTTCACCTTCGGCCGCGGTGCCGAGGGAAACGCGTCGACCCTCCGCCAAGTCTTCGGAAGGCGGGCGATCGTCGTACCTTTTACCGAGGAAGGCGGAGTCAAGATCTCCTCACGCGTCATCCGGACTCTGATCTCCGAGGGAAAAGTCGGGGAAGCCTCGCGTCTGCTGGGCCGTCCATATTCGCTCTGCGGGACCAGATTCGAAGGCAGACACGACGGGAGAAAACTCGGTTTTCCCACTGTGAACATCTATCCCGACCCCGAGTTCGTCCTGCCGCGTGAAGGAGTATACATAACCGAAGCGGTGTTTTCCGGCGGCGAGCGGTTCGGATCGGTGACCGATGTCGGGACCGCACCGACGCTTGACGCCACCGGAAGGATCCGCACCGAGACGCATATCCTGGGCACGCTTGCCGCCGGTGTTCCCGGGTCGCCGATGACTCTGCGTTTCATCAGAAGACTTCGCGACGAAAAGCATTTCTCCTCTGCCCCTGAGCTTGCCGCGGCGATCGCGGCCGACGTGGCAGAGGCGGAAAAATACTTTAACGAGAACCCCCTCAGATGAAAACTGACAACAATATTTCGCGCCGATGCCTGAGGCAGGCGCTTTGCATTATATTCGCCGCGTTTATAGTTTTATGCTCCGCTCCGCTGGCATCCCGCGCCGAAAAGCTCGACGAGATCCCGCTTGAACGGGCGAACGCCGTGTACGTATACAACATCGAAAACAGCGTGCTGCTCGCGTCAAAAAACGCGGAAAAACAGCTCTATCCTGCTTCTGCCGCCAAAATTATGACCGGGCTGATCTGCTGCGAACACTTCTCGGGACGGCTGGACGAAAGGGTCACCGTCACCGAACAGATGGTGGCACACATCGAAGGCCGCTACATGGGCATCAAGGCCGGAAACAAGCCGACGGTCAGAGATCTTCTCTATCTCGCCTTCTGCGGAGGCTTCAACGACGCGGTCGCGATAATGGAATATCTGATCTCGGGGAGCGAAACTGCATTCGTCGCTGAAATGAACAACCGGGCGGCAGTCCTGGGAATGCATTCGACCGTCTTTACGAACGCCACCGGCGTGCACAGCGACGGAATGGTCACTACCGCCGAAGACGTCGCGAAAATGGCGCTCGCCGCCTCGGAGAACGGACTGTATATGACGGTTACCTCGGCGGTATCATATTCCACCGAGGGTTTTACCCCGGTATTCAGCTTTGACAACTACAACCAGCTCATCTCGGCGGGAAGGTACCGCAACACGCTCTGCCGCGGGCTGAACGCGGGAAGCACTCCGGCCGCGGGAGGGACCGCGGTGACGATCGCGGAAAAGGACGGCGCCTCGATACTCTGCGTGATAATGGGAGGCGAGACCGACGGATACAACAACAATTATACCTATATCCTGGCGTCAAGACTGATAGACTGGGCCTTTGAGAACTACGGTTATATCGACGTTTTTTCGACCTCCGACGCAATATGCAACATTCCCGTCGCACTCGCGATGGACACCGATTCGGTAGTCGCCGTTCCGTCGAGAAAGGTATCCTACTACCTGCCGGTATCGGTGAAGGTATCCCCTGCCCCGGGGGAGAATCCCGACGCTGACATAACCTATACCTACCGGCTTACCGAGGCATCGCTTGACGCGCCGGTCGAGAGCGGAAAGGCCGTTGGATTCCTTTCGGTCTTCTATAAGGGCGAGCTCATAGACAGCGTGGTGCTTGTTGCGGGGAAATCGGTCGATCAGAGCAGGCTGCTCTATATCTTCGAAAGGATAAAGGCATTTTCGACCAGCGATTTCTTTATCGGAGCGCTCATCACCGCCAGCATACTGAGCCTGATCTATATAACGGTATCGGCTTTTGTCCGCGGTTCGAAAAAGACCGGAAGAAAAAGGACCAGAAGATAGCCGGCAGATCCTGCCGTCAGCAGGATATCAATCTGTTTCTGACAGTACCATTTCTGTCCTCATAATTCATGACTGCGCTTCGACATTAATCTCTTTTGCCCGAAGTGCATTCATTCATTGTATTATTCTGTAACCGGTAACACGACCTGATCTGACGGCCGAATAATTTAGGTTTTTTTCGTTTTTTTATGTCATTTATTGACTTTTGGCAACTTTTATTGTATAATAAAGTGTGTTTGTTTTAATTATTCATTTGAATTTATTACCTGAAAGGAATATAAAACATGTTTGAGAAATTCAAGAAGTTGCTCGTCGACGAGCTTCAGGTCGATCCGGAAAAGGTGACGATGGAAGCCGAACTGGCAAACGATCTCGGGATCAATTCGATCGAGCTGGCGGAACTCGTCATGCACTGCGAAGAGGATTTCGAAATCAGCATTCAGGACGACGATATACACAATTTTGTGACAGTGGGCGATATCGTCAACTACCTGGAGGGCAAATCCAAATAAGGATTCCCCTTGTCTTTTCATCCCCGCCCCGCGGGGAGTCCGCAAAAGACAGGTAACGCGGCTGCCACATTTATGCGACGGCCGTGTTTTTCTTTACAAAAGAGATGGAAAACAATTCCGGGAAGCTGCTTCTGTTTGAAGGCATAGTATCGGTCTCCGCCCTGATCAACGCCTCGCTCGGCGGGACCTGCCGCAGAAGTATAAAAAGAGTTATCGCCGGCAGGAAAAGAGCGGTGACCGAAAGACGCAGGATCGATTATATCAGATCGGCTTCGGCAAAACTCGGATTCCCGCTCGAGTTCGCCGACGAGTCTGACATTGACGCCATGACCGGCGGCAGGACCCACGGAGGGATAGTCGCCGAGGCGTCCGAGGCGATCTACCCCGGTGCCGGTCTTCTCGATCCCGCAAAAAATCCTTTTTCAGTCCTGCTTGACGGGATCGAGGATCCCTATTCCCTTGGGCACGCCGCGCGTTCTCTCTGGTGCTGCGGCGCCGACGCGATCATCATCCCGAGGATCCCCTATATGTCGGATCCCGTCGTCTGCCGGGCATCCGCCGGTGCCTTCGAGCTGATCCCGGTATTCGTCTGCAAGCCTGAGGAAGCGGCCGAAAGATACCGCTCGGCGGGAGTAAAGACGGTATCGGCGGGCATAAGAGATTCGGTCGATATACATGACGCCGACCTCTCGCTGCCTCTTCTGCTGATCTGCGGAGGCGAGAAACGCGGTATATCATCCGCCCTTTCCGCTCTCTCGGATATCACAGTCAGGATCCCCTACGCCAGACCCTTCAGGGGCTCCCTGCCGGCGGAGACCGCCGTTTCGGTCTTTGCCTATGAAATAATGAACCGCAACCGGCCGGCCGATCCGAACATCGGCAGCTCCGGCAGCCTATGATATTGCAATGGGAAAATTCAAGCTTTTTGATATGAACAGAGAGGGCAAGGGCGTTTCGAAGGACGAGAAGCCGCTGAAGCCCACCTTCTTCAATCTACCGAAATTCTATTTCAGACGCTTTACCAAGGTCCTGAATCTGAATTTCGTCATGCTCCCAATCTGGATCATCCCTCTGGTCCTCGCCTACCTCTATACCGTCGCCGACTCAATGGCGACCCAGACCGACGTCGTATACAGCACTCTTTACGGCATCCATCTGATAAACCCCTCGCCGGGGACGGCATCGCTGGTCGGAGTTTTCGGGACTCAGCTCCCGCTCCAGACATACGGTCCCGGAAGGATCTGGGTCAGCATTGGTCTTGTCGTTCTGCTCGCCGCCGTCTGGGGCTGGATAAACCTCGGCGCCACATACTGCGCGAGAGGCATGTTCAGAGGCGATCCGGTCTTTATATGGAGCGATTTCAAATACGCGATCTCAAGGAATCTCTGGCAGGGACTTTTCGTCGGGATCATCGATTTTGCCGTACTCGGTATCCTGGGATACGACCTCTTCTACTTCTCCCAGAGAGGAGGCACCTTCTGGCTCGACTTCTTTTTCTTCGGGATCTGCGGAGCGCTTGCGATCTATCTCTTTATGAGATTCTACATCTACCTCATGCTAGTGACCTTCGACATCAAAACGGGCAAGCTGATAAAGAATTCCCTCATATTCTCGATCCTCGGCATCAAAAGAAATCTTATCGGCGCTTTCTGGATAGTGGTGATCATTCTGCTCAACGCCCTGCTCGTTCTCCTCTTCTGGAACATTCAGGTGGTCGTTCCGCTCATCCTTCCGATGATATACCTGCTTCCCACGATAACGCTTTTCAAGGTCTATTCCGCCTATCCGGTGATCGAAGAGTATATGATCAAGGGAAAACAGAAAAAAGAATAAACAAGCCGAGGTGTAATTGCTCTCCGCGAGAGCGCGTTGCGTTTGCCGGTTTTTAATCAAAAAACGACCTGCAGAGAGGCCCAAACAGAAGACCCTCGATCAGAATTTGCAGTATCCGTTACGAAGATTCTGTGGGGCTGTCACGACACTAGAACTGTGACAGCCCCTGTTTTTTCGGTTTTTGCCAAAATCACTGAAGATTACAGAGTTTTTTGGGGCAAATACGGCACGGTATCCTGCCGCATAGGCAATTCAGTCTGACAGCGGATTGTCCCGACAGTAGCGGAGAGATCCTCAAAAAGTAGCCATACCGGTTAATCCCTTGGAAGCGTCAGGTCAAGCCTGTCTTTGAAGCTGACCACCGGCAACTCAAGCATAAGCTCAAGCGCGTGCCCTCCCGGAGGGACGAAATACCGAAGAAGCCCGGGATCCGCCAGGGCCAGTCCTCTTCCGGCGTATGCGGGATAATAGCTGTACCTTTTTCCGTCGGGGAAACGGCCGAAGAAGGGCTTTGCGACCGGACCGTGGCTGCCGGCGACGATATAGCTCCCCGGCGCCTGCCCGGCAACCTTGAAGAAATCCGCCTCCCACACCGAACTCCCGAGATAGAGGATCCGCCCGGTCCCTTCTTCGTGAGATATGCTGAACCAGAGAGTCGGGTGAGTCGATCTGGAAATACCCGACGGGCCGGAAAAGACCGCCCTCCATTCAGAAAAGATCTTCACTTCCTCTCCGGGACGGTATATCACGCAGCTGCAGCCGAAGGAATCGCAGATATCGACAAGTCCGAGAACGACCGACGCGTCGGCGCTGCCCGACGGATCGGGAAGCCATACCTGCCTTACCATGTTTCTTGACAGATATTTTCTTACCGAAGAGAGATGGCGCGAGTGGCAGTGCGTGAGAATAAGGACCTCGGTCTCGGCGGCTCCCGATCCCCTTGCCGTCTTTTCCGCCTCATAAAGGACTGAATAGCTTCCCGAGGAAATATCCCCGACCACTGCCGTCCCCGATCCCGAGATCACGAAGGCGTCGTTTCCGTTCTGGGTAAGAAATGAGGCGGAAGGAGTTTCACTGCTCTTCATTTCAAAGGAGTAACAGATCCCGAACAGCGCGACAGAGAGAACGAAGGGGATAAAACAGACGAATCTGAACTTCCTTTTGAGCTTTACGCAGAGCAATATGGCGGTAGCTGCCGTCATTGGGACAAGGATCCAGGGGACCCATCCGAATCCGAGAGAGACTGCCACGCCACTGACCGACGAGATCCCCGCCGCTGTTTTGATCAAAAATCCCGCGGCAAGCTTTCCGTAATACGCAAAAAAGCCCGACAAATATCCCGACGGAAAACAGATCAGCGTCAGTGTCGACGCGATCAGCAGAAAGACCGCGGGAGGACCGAAGATCACCGACGACACCGGAGACATCAGCGAGAACTCTCCGAACCATACCGAAAGAGGCAGTACGGTAAGCATATTTGCCGCCGTCCATACCGCCAGCGCCGACGATACCGCTTTGATTACCTTTGTCAGGGCGGCTCGGACGGGGCTTTTTTTTGCGCCACGCACGCCCCTGACGGACAGTTTCCGGATGCTGCATGCCCGGAAAAGTGTCCCGGCTTTCTTTTCGTTTCCCGCCGAATAGCCGGTCC
>ONVJ01000231.1 GCA_900321265.1 uncultured Eubacteriales bacterium | reverse complement strand
TTGCCTTGAAGCAACACTCATACTTGTGATTATTATATGACAATCCGGTGAATAAGTCAATAAGCAACTGGCTTTCCGACCATTTTTTTAACGATCCTCCAAATCATAACCGAGGTTTTTGTGCAAAATGTCATATGAAAATGAAGGCAAAAATAAAAAGGCGCTCCCCCGGCAACCCGATGCCGGGAAAAACGCCCTTCCGACGGAGAACAACCGAGATGACAGTCCTTGATGATATCAAAAAGTCAAAAGGCTGAATAAAAGAGATGAGATTATTATAAACCAAACGATCCGCGAAGTCAAGCCTTTTTCCTCATTTTCATCAAATAATATGAGAGACAGCCGCAGACGGTGACGTCGCAAAGGTCAGATCCCGTCTCCTGCAGCGGTCTGCAGGAGAGAAGGGCTCCGGCGGCGGTCTGCGGGAGAAAAAAGACGGACAAAAATATATTGACATTCCCTAGTAAGTTTAGTATAATAAGTTATCTGTTTGATCCGGAGGAAACGCACATGATCCTTAAACCGGGATGCATGACCAATCCCTTCTACCGCTATATCCCCGGGCGCCCCTGCACAGCGGAGGCCCTGGTGCCGCTGAGGGAGGCCGGGTTCGAGATCGTCGATCTCAACATGTGCCCGATGCAGCGCAACCAGTCTGAGTTCTGCGAGGACGGCTGGGAGAGATACGCCGACGCGGTCGGCGAGACCGCCGCGAAGCTCGGCATAACCTTCGTCCAGAGCCATCCGCCCTATCCGAAGGCGCCGACGAGGCGGGGCTCCTCCACAGACGACGGAGCCGAATACAACGAGTTCTTCCTGAAGATGATGAGGCGCTCGCTCGAGATCGACGCCCGCCTCGGGATCCCCTGGGCGGTGATGCATCCGGTCAGCTGCAGGAGTCTTGCCGATCAGAACCCCGAGGACGACACAGAATACAACTTCGAATACTACGCTCCCCTGCTTGAGACGGCCGCCTCCCGCGGCGTCGGATTCGCTTTTGAGAACATGGCCGACGTCGACGGCCGCAGACGCTTCGGCAGCATGCCGTCTGATCTTATCGGCATCACCGACAAATTTGCCGGATCGAAGGTCGGGATATGCTGGGACACCGGTCACGGGAACCGCGTTTTCAACGACCAGCTCCCCTTCATGCGGATGGTCGCCGACAGGCTCGTCTGCCTGCACATCGACGACAACGTCGGCGAAAAGGACCTCCACCAGGCCCCCTATATGGGTACCGTCAACTGGGAGGGCGTGATGAAGCTGCTCCGCGAGACGGGATATCCCGGCGCCTTCATCTACGAGCTCGCCCTCTTCAAGCGCCTCCCCGACGCCCTCAAGCCGGATCTCGCGCGCTACTGCTGCAGAGTGGCAGAGCACATCCTCTCGCTCTGAGCCTTCCGCGAGGCTGATCTTAACAACCCCGACGGATATCTCACCTCGGTGAAATCCAACATGGCCAGATACGAAGCGGGGATCCGCGAGATAATCGAGGCTTCCGGAAACCGGGCCGGATGACGACGTCAATGACGGTGACGGGTCATCACGGTCGACAGGTAACAACGAATAAAAACCAAAAAATAACGATAAACACACGGAGCGAACCATGAGAAAACTGAAGATCACAGCGCTTCTCCTCTCTGCCCTCTTCATTATCGGGGCGCTGGCTGGATGCGCAGACAAGAAGGGCGGCGAGGACACGACCGCCCCGGCCGGCACCGCCGACACCACCCAGGCCGCAGAGACCACCGAAAGCCTCTATGACGGCGAGGGCTATCTCAAGGACAGCCTTCCCGAGGGCCTGAATTTCGACACCACCATCACGACGCTGATGTGGAGCGACTACACGATGACCGAGTTCTACGTTGACGACATCAACGGGAACATCATCGACAGCGCCATCTACAGACGCAACTCCTCGCTCGAGGAGAGACTGGGCGTGACGCTCGCCTGGGACAGCTCGCCCGGCAACGACAAGAACATTTCGCAGTACACGACCAAGGTCAGAGCCGACTACAACTCCGACCGCAACTACGACATCTACGCCACCTACAGCCGCACTCCCCCCGCGCTCTCGCTCGAAGGATACACGATCGATCTTCTGTCGACCAAGTACTTCGACGTCGAGAAGCCCTGGTGGCCGTCTGCGCTCACCGACGAGTGCGAGATCGGCGGAAAGCTCTATTATGCATCCGGCGACATCTCCACCAACCTTCTCTGGATGATGATCGGCACCTTCTACAACAAGGCGCTTTACAAGTCCTACGAATCAGATCCCCTCTTCCAGAAGACCCCCGAGGAGCTCGTCGCGTCGGGCGAATGGACGATCGAGCGCCTCATGAACATGACTAAGGACATCTACGTCGACACCGACGGAAGCAACTCCCGCAGCGAGGGCGACACCTACGGCTTCGTCATCTACGAGACCAATGTCGACGCCTTCCAGACCGCGGCGGGAGTCACCTCGATAATAAAGACCGCCGACGGCGGGATCGAAGTCAACCCGAAGTGGAACGGCCAGTACACCGCAGATGTCTGCCAGATGGTCGGAGACTGGCTCTCGACTCAGGGCTGCATACACACCAGCTCGACCGGTATCAGAAACGTATTCTTTGACGAGAGAGGCGTCTTCATCACCGACAGATGCTTCATCGTCGCCGGCAAGGACAACGCCTCCTCAAAGACCAAGATCGAATTCTCCTACGGGATCGTTCCTCAGCCCAAGGCATACGCCGACCAGGAGAACTACTGCACGAACGTCGGACACCCCTTCACCATGTACGCCATCAGCTCGGGCAGCGACAAGGCCGAAGCCGCATCGGCGGTCCTTGAGGCTATGGGATCGGGCGGTTACAGATACGTCACGCCTCAGGTGTTCGAGACCACGATGAAGATCAGATACGCCGACGGAGCCGAGGCAGCCGAAATGTACGACATCCTCCGCGGCACCGTCAGCTTCGACCTGGGCAGGCTCTTTGCAGAAAGCTTCGGCAACACCACCGCGAACGCCTTCAGAAAAGCTGCTCTCGGCACTCCCTCAACATATCTGACCACGCTCAGCACTGCCAGGAACGCTTTCAAGAACGGAATTGAAAAGATCACCGGCGCAGCAGGCTGACGCCGGGCGGAAAAGAATAATAAAAGGTGAACGGTATGAAAAAGATCATTTCTCTCATCATTTCGGTCATGATGCTGCTCGTCCTCTGCTCCGCCTTTGCCGCGGCCCCCGCGTCGGCGGCATGGGACGGAAACTCGACCGCGGTATCGCTCAGCGGAGACGGCTCCGAGACCAATCCTTTCCGGATCGACACCGAAGCCGATCTCGCGAAGCTCGCCAAGGAATGCAACGACGGCAACAGCTTTGCCGGCAAATACATAATCCTGACAGGTCCGCTCGATCTCGGATCGAAGACGTGGACTCCCATCGGGCTCTCGGCGACAGCTCCCTTCTCGGGGATCTTTGACGGCGCGGGATACGAGATCGCCGGACTCTTCATTCCCGAAGACACCGCACTCCAGACATCCGGGCTCTTCGGAGTCACCGTCGACGCCACGGTCAAAAACCTGACTGTCGTCTCGCCCGAGGTCAACAGCGTCAAATACGGCGGAGCCGTGATCGGAAACATGAAGGTCACCGCCGACAACACGACGGTCTCGTCGGTCGTCAACTGCTCGGTCTCGGGAGGCAGGATCAGCGCTCCCTCGGCGGGAGGCATAGTCGGCCGTGCCTCGACCAAGAGCGCCGGAATGCAGATGTTCATAACCGGCTGCAGCGCGAAAGGGACGACCGTCAAGGCTCCCGACTCCGCCAACGCCGCGGTGACAGATTCCAACTTCACCAACACCTTCATCGGCGGAATAACCGGCGTCGCCGGCCAGACCACGATCGAGGGCTGCTGGGCCGAAGACTGCACTGTCATAGCCGGCGGTACCAGAGCCACGAAATACGCGGTCGCCGGCGGCATCATAGGCTGCCAGGGCGCCGACAGCGGCGGCTGCAGCGTCTTCAACTGCTACTCCGTCGACTGCACCGTCGGCGTTGCCGAGGGGACCAACGTCGCCAGCAACGGGATCGGCGGGATCCTCGGCGAGGCCGGACACATCGATCTCGTCTGCAACGTCGCCAACTGCTTTGCCATCGGGACCAAATTCGAGAACAAGCCGGGCGTCGAAGCCTGCGCGAATCTCATAGGCACCGTAAAGAGCTTCATCAACTTCGCCAACTGCTGGGTCGACGCCGAGCCTTCGATCGGAGCCGACGCGCAGTTCCTCGGATTTGAGGCCGAGGTCGCTGCCACGGCAGATTTCGCGGCCGTCGACGCGGTCGAGAAGCTCGCGCTCAACAGCGGCAACACCAACCAGGTCTGGAAGGACGATCCCGCGTCGGGACATCCCGTCATCGATGCTCTCGCCCTTGAGGGCAACACGCTGACTCCCGAATACTTCGATCCCTTCGCCGAGGATACCACCAAAGAGACCTCCGCCGCGACCACCCAGGGCGAAGAAGTGACGACCGCCGCCGGAGAGGATGAAACGACCGCCGCTCCCGAAGACGGGACGACCGGCACTCCCGAAGTGATCGCCACAACTCCCGAAACCACCTCCACTCCGGTCACAGACGAAAAGGGCTGCAAATCCTCCGCGGGATTCGCCGCCGTCATCCTTGTCGCCGCTGCCGCCCCCGTCTTCTTCAGGAAGCGGAAATAATCCTTCCCCGAGCGTTTCTTTCCAATATATTAGTAAAGCAGAGGTATTACCGATATGTTTTTTGAAAGACTTTCCGAATTCGACCCCGAGGTCGCCGCGTCGTGTGACCGCGAACTCAGAAGACAGCGGGGCAACATTGAGCTGATCGCCTCGGAAAACATCGTCTCCGAAGCCGTCCTGCTCGCCGCGGGAGGAGTCCTGACGAACAAATACGCCGAGGGCTACCCCGGGCACAGATACTACGGCGGCTGCGAATTCGTCGACGAGGTCGAGGATATCGCCCGCGAGCGCGCCTGCCGGCTCTTCGGCGCCGACCACGCCAACGTTCAGCCCCACTGCGGCGCCAACGCGAACCTCGCCGCCTTCTACGCCCTCCTCCAGCCGGGAGACACCGTTCTCTCGATGAAACTGGCGGCCGGCGGACATCTTTCCCACGGATCGCCCGTCAACATCTCCGGAAAGTATTTCAACATCGTCAGCTACGGGGTATCCGAACAGACAGGTCTCATCGACTACGACGAGGTGAGGTATCTCGCCCATCAGTACCGCCCGAGGCTCATTCTCGCCGGGGCGTCGGCATATCCGAGGATCATCGATTTCGCCGAGTTCAGAAAGATCGCCGACGAGGTCGGGGCCTACCTGCTCGTCGACATGGCTCATATCGCCGGACTCGTCGCCGCGGGGCTTCACCCCTCTCCGGTGCCATATGCCGACGTCGTGACCACAACGACGCACAAAACGCTGCGCGGACCGCGCGGAGGGATGATACTCTGCAGATCGGAATACGCGAAGCAGATCGACAAGGCGATCTTCCCCGGGACCCAGGGCGGGCCTCTCATGCACATCATAGCCGCCAAGGCGGTCATGCTGGGCGAGGCACTGAAGCCGGAATTCAAAGAGTACCAGAAGCAGATCGTAAAGAATGCCGCTGTCCTGGCCGAGGGACTCAAATCGAGAGGCGTAAAGCTGGTGTCGGGAGGCACCGACAACCACCTGATGCTCCTCGACCTGAGAGAGACCTCGGTGACCGGCCGCGAGCTCGAGACAAGACTTGATTCTGTGCACATCACAGCCAACAAGAACTCGATCCCCGGCGATCCGCAGAAGCCGACGGTGACATCCGGCCTGAGGATCGGCTCGCCCGCAGTTACCTCACGCGGGATGAAAGAGGCCGAGATGCTTCAGATCGCCGACTGGATCGCAGACATCATCTTCGACTATGAGGAAAAGAAACTCCCGGTCAGAGCCGGCGTAACCGAGCTCTGCTGGAAGTTCCCGATCTACAACGGCTGAGAAGGCCGGCGTCAGATACCCGAAAACAGAATAACACTCCCCGCGGCCGGGTCTCCGGCCGCGGGGAGTGTTATTCTGTTTTCCTGTGTTGTGCCTCCCGGCTTACGGGAGCCAGACGATCTCGGCGAAGGAATAGGGATTCAGTTCGATCACGTCGATCCCGGCGTCTGCCGCCTCGACAGTGACGGTATTCGACGTCATGTCATACCGGCGGATCTCCGCACGGCCTCCGTGAGTTCCTTCGATCTCCAGTCGGACTGCCGTATCCTCCCCGCCGCCGTCGTACCGTCCGAGAAGCAGCGCGTCGGTCCGGCCGTCGGTCGCGGCGACGGCATAGACGCCGCCCTCACGCTCCGAGCGCACCTCGGTCCCCAGCCGGTAGAGATCGCCGAACATCCGGAACGCATAGAAGGAGGGCGCGGGCGACAGCTTCTGGATGTCGTCGTGCCCCTCGTTGAGCGCCAGCCTGAACAGGCCGTTGAAAGCCGAACGGGCCTGCGCGTCGTAGTAGGTCACCTTGTCGTATCCGCACCGCTGGAACTCGCAGAGCGCGCAGGCACAGAAGGCCGCGCCGGTGTGGTCCGCGATATGTCTGTACTGTTCCTCCATGTGAGTCCAGTTTGTTACGTGGTTCCATTCGGTGCAGAAGACTTCCGCGCTCCCGAAGCCGTATCTCTCCAGAAGTTCACGCGTTTTCCGCATCCGCGCCGCGATATCGTCGATCTTCCGGAAATAGGTATGGAAGGAAAAGAAATCGATCGGCGCTCTCTCACCCGAAGACATATATTCAAAGAAGCCGGTCGTGAACTCCTCTCTGGTGTAGCCGGTGGCCGGTCCTCCAATCTTGACATTCGGAAAACGTTTTTTCAGATGTACGACCGTCTCCTTGAACAGGCGGAAGAATTCCTCGTCGGTCCCGATCCACATGTGATCCCGGAATTCCGGCTCGTTCCAGATCTCGAAATACTCGACTCCGCCG
>ONVJ01000232.1 GCA_900321265.1 uncultured Eubacteriales bacterium | reverse complement strand
TCGGTGAACTCGACGACACGCGGGTATTTGTACGGCGCGGTATGCGTCTTGACGTAATTCTGGATCTCCTTCTTCAGCGCCTCGGTGCCGACCGTGCCCTTTGTCAGGATGATCGTGGCTTTTACTATCTGACCGCGGATCTCGTCGGGAACCGCTGTTACCGCGCATTCGAGAACATATGGGAGCTCCATTATGACGCTCTCGATCTCGAAGGGGCCAATGCGGTAGCCCGACGATTTGATGACGTCGTCGATCCTTCCGATATACCAGAAGTAGCCGTCCTCGTCGATCGTCGCGGTGTCGCCGGTGTGGTAGAATCCGTCATGCATGGCGGCGTCGGTGCCTTCCTTGTCCTTGAAATACCCTAAGAAGAGACCGCAGGGCTTGCCTTCGCGGATGTCGATGCAGATCTCGCCGGGTTCACCCGGCTCGCAGGGCTTTCCTTCGGGATTGAGCAGCGCGACCTTGTAGAGAGGGGAGGGCTTGCCCATCGATCCCGGCTTCGGGATCATTCCCATGAAGTTGCCGATGACGAGGGTGGTCTCGGTCTGTCCGAAAGCCTCCATTATCCTAAGGCCGGTCGAATTGTAGAATATGTTCGAGACCTCGGGGTTGAGCGCCTCTCCGGCGGTCGTTGCATAGACGATCGAGGAGAGGTTGTATTTCGAGAGATCCTCTCTGATGAGATATCTGTAGATCGTCGGAGGCGCGCAGAAGGTGGTTATGCGGTATTTCTCGAAGAGCGGCAGGATATCCGCGGGATTGAATCTGTCGAAGTCGTATGTGAATACCGGAGCTTCGCAGAGCCACTGGCCGTATAGCTTGCCCCAGAGCGCCTTGCCCCAGCCGGTGTCGGAAACGGTGAAGTGGAGACCGTCGGGATGGACCGAATGCCAGCATCTGGCGGTGATGTAGTGCCCGAGAGGATATGTGCAGCTGTGGGTGGCTATGCGGGGGTATCCGGAGGTGCCCGATGTGAAGAGCATTATCATCGGGTCTTCTCCGCATATCGAGTCCTTCGTGCGGGGGAATCTGTCTGAGCAGAGGGTCATCTCGCTGTTGTAGTCGAACCATCCGTCGCGTTTTCCGCCGACCAGGATCTTTATCATGTCGGGGCGGTTTGCGGCGGCTGCCTCGGCGTGGAGATGCGTCTCCCCGTCGGCCGTACAGACGATCGCGGTGACGTCGGCCGATTCGTATCTGTATTCGAAATCATGCAGGACGAGCTGGTTCGTCGCGGGAATGGCTATCGCGCCGAGCTTGTGGAGCGCGAGCATGCAGAACCAGAACTGGTAGTGGCGTTTCAGCACGAGCATGACGCGGTCGCCCTTCTTGATGCCGAGCGAGGCGAAATAGTTCGCTGTCATGTTCGAGTACTTCGACATGTCTCCGAAGGTGAAGGAGTGATCCCGCTTGTTTGCTCCGACCCAGAGCATCGCGCGCTTGTCGGGAGTTTTCTCGGCGATCCTGTCTACCACGTCGAAGGCGAAATTGAATCTTTCGGCGTTCTTGAAGCGGACTCCGTTTACTATCCCGTTCTGATCGAAGGAGAGGTCGATAAACTCGTCGCAGACCGTCTTGAGCGGACGGTCGCCCGGAGACGTAACGCTTACCGGGGTCTGATCGAAGGAGTTGTCGTCCTCGCCGGGCTTGATCACGATAGCGTAGATCTCGCAGACCTTGCCGCCGAGCGCCCTTAGGGCGTGGGGAGCCGATGAGTTGTAGTAGATCGTGTCTCCCTCTGTCAGTATCTCGATCCGGTTGTGGATCCTAATCTCGAGCTTGCCCTTGATGACTATGTCTATCTCCTGTCCGTTGTGATGTGTGAAGACGGGAGGCTCGTTCCCGCTCTCGGGAGGGATGCTTACCCAGAAGGGTTCGGCGTTCTTGTGCTTGAAGGAGGGAGCGAGGTTGTTGTAGACAAAACCGGTGTTCCTGGCGATCGGCATGCCGTCGCCCTTGCGGGTGACGGTATAGAGCGACAGATTCGGGCTGGTACCTTCGAGTATATCTCTCATCTCGACGCCGAAGGTATCGGCGGCCTTATATATGAAGGTAAACGGAAAGTCCCGTTCGCCCAGCTCCAGCGCCCGGTATTCGTCAAGCGATACCTCGGTCTTGGCTGCTGCCTCCTGCTCGCTCATTCCCGCGACTTCGCGGAGAGTCCTGATCCTGGAGGCGACTTCACGGATCTCTTTGTTCATCATTTCGATACTTCCTGCCTGTAATAATAGAATATGGGGTGCGAAAGGTGGCTTAGTCGGCGCGGAAGAAAGAATCCGTGTAGCAATTGCGGGCGCCCGGCTATTCTGATATGCGTATTATTATTCGTTTTTTCTTTATAACTGTTCGGGGCTGAAGGATGCCTCGGAGGCCTCCCTGATCTCCTCGACCGCTTCCGCGGGATCTTCGGCTTTGAAGACCGACGAACCCGCCACGATCACGTTGGCACCGGCGGAGGTCAGAAGGCCGACGTTTTTCGCCCCGATCCCGCCGTCGACCTCGATGTCAAGATCAAGGCCGCGCGTTTCTGCCTCATATCTCACCGCGGCGATCTTTTCCGTCATCCCTTCGATCAGCTTCTGTCCTCCGAATCCGGGATAGACGGTCATTACCAGGACCATCTTTACCGAGGAAAGGAAAGGGAAGACCGCCTCGGCGGGAGTGTCGGGGGATATCGCGATCCCGGCTTTTACTCCGCGTGAGCGGATCTTTTCGATCACACGCGCCGGATCGTCGACCGCTTCGAGGTGAAAGGTTAGGATGTCGGCTCCGGCGTCGATGAAGGCGTCGGCGTATTTTTCGGGATCGGTTATCATGAGGTGAACGTCGAAGATCAGGCCGGAGCGCTTTCTGAGCGATCCGACGACCTGCGGTCCGAGCGAGAGGTTCGGGACGAAATGACCGTCCATGACGTCGATGTGAAGATAATCGGCGGCGTATTCGATCTTTGCCACGTCCTCGCCTAGCGCCGAAAAGTCGGCGGCCAGGATCGACGGGGATATAAGTATCATAGGTCTTTTCGGTTTGAATTCATTCATTTGTTTCAGTCCTCCTTCCGGCAGATAAGGCATACGGCGTGGGCCGCGATGCCCTTTCCGGTCCCGGTAAAGCCGAGCTTTTCCTCGGTCGTCGCCTTTACGCTGACGCAGGAAATATCGGTGTCGAGCGCGGAAGCTATCCTGCCGCGCATCAGCTCGATATAGGGCGCCAGCTTCGGGCGCTGGGCTATCACTGTAGAGTCGATGTTGACGACCCGCCAGCCCTCCTCACCGATCAGCTCCGCCACCTTCTTCAGCAGGACGAGGCTGTCGGCTCCGGCATATGCCGGATCGGTGTCGGGGAAATGCTTCCCGATGTCTCCCATCGCCGCTGCTCCGAGCAGTGAGTCGCAGATCGCGTGGAGAAGAACGTCGGCGTCTGAGTGACCGTCGAGGCCTTTTTCAAAGGGGATCGCGACTCCCCCGATCATGAGTTTGCGTCCCGGAACAAGCCGGTGTACGTCGTATCCGTGTCCGATTCTGATCATTTCAACAATTCAGGTGTGGTTTGATTTAAAACGCCCGGGGCAGCGCTTGCCGAACGGCGTCCGGGGTCAGGAAGTCGTCCCCGCGGATTCCTTTTCCCTGAAGGCCAGGATCGCCTCCGCGATCGCGAGGTCGGCGGGCTCGGTGATCTTGATATTAGTTCTGCCGCAGTCCACGGCTTTGATCTTAACTCCTATCCGTTCTACGAGTGCGTTGTCGTCGGTCGTCTCGAAGCCCTCCTCTGCCGCAGAGTATACCGCGGCCCGGTAGAGCCCGATCTCGAAGACCTGAGGTGTAGCGGCAAGCCTGACGCCGCTCCGCTCCACCGTGGAGGCGATCAGCTCTTTCTGTATATCTGACGGAGAATCGCCGAGAGTCTTGACTGTATCGCATGGAAGCGAAACGGCGGTGGCCGCGCGGTGTCTGTATGCTTCGAGACATACGCGGTCTATCATCCCGGGAGTAGTCAGCGGCCGCGCTCCGTCGGCGACGGCGACATAGGAGGTGTCCTTCAGCCTTTTGTCCGCCGCGATCGCCTCAAGCCCGCACATGACCGATTCCTGCCGGGTCGCGCCTCCGGGTATTACCGACAAAAGCTTGCCGATCTCAAAGCATTCGCGGTACTCCTGAAAGAGCGCCAGATCTTCCTCCCTGACGACCGCCACTATGGCGTCGATATATGACGCTCTGTCGTATGCCCGCAGGGCATGGACGACCACAGGCATCCCGGCAAGCGGCATATGCTGCTTCGAAACAGCCCCTCCCATGCGCGAAGAGGCTCCGGCAGCGGCGATGATCGCGGTTGTGAATCTGCGTCCCGATCTGCCTACAGCCGCCCTCAGCGCCTCGGCGATGTCTCTGAGCGTCTGCCTTTCCTTCTCGGAAGCCACTTTTTATACGTTCTCCTCTGTGTCCTGAGCGGCGCAGAGCTCGTCGGCGGTCCCGTTCTCGATCGCGGCAAGTTCCTGCTGACGCCTTATGTGGCGGGGCTCGGTCAGGGCCTCGGTGGTGAAGAAGGTGTCGCAGATGTCCTTCATGAGATCGAAGCCTATGACTCTTGCGCCCATGCAGAGGACGTTCGCGTCGTTGTGCTGCCTTGCCATCTCTGCGGAGAATATGTCGCCGCAGAGGGCGGCTCTGATCCCGCGGTGCTTGTTCGCGGCGATAGATATCCCTATTCCGGTGCCGCAGATGAGGATCGCGAAATCTCCCTCGCCGTCAAGGAGCCTCTTACAGGTCTTGTGCGCCTCGAGGGGATAGTCGCAGCTTTCCGACGAGTATGTGCCGCAGTCGGTCACAGAGTAACCCTTCGAAGAAAGATAGCCGATAAGCTTCCCTTTGACGGCAAATCCCGCGTGGTCGCTTCCGATAAGAATCCTTTTCATCATTTACTCTCCTTTTGTTTGGGCGGCTCTCGCAAGGCGTTCGAGCCTTTCTCTCTCAGCCTGGGGAGGACGGAGATAAACAGGTCTCAGCGCGGCGTCGTCCACCGCCTCGCCTCTTTCGTATGCCCTGAGCGCGGCCAGGGCGACCGAATATGCCGACTGGAATCCGAGTCGATCCGAGAATACCGTTTCAGGGCCGTCCCGCAGTCCGCCGAGAGCCCCGAGAAGGATCGCAGAGCCGTCTCCGCAGACAGCCGTCCTCCTTCCAAGCCCCGCGAGTTCAGAGGCGAGGGAGGCGGCGGAAACCGCCCTGTCGGGTGTGAGCCTTTCCGGTCTACCGTTCTTTATCTCAAACAGGGCGTTGTACAGCTGATTCCTTCTGGCGTCCATGACCGGACAGACCAGGGTCCCGTCGGGATGCAGCCCTTTGTGATTCAGAGAGAGCGCCTCGAGGGATGACACGCCGGCGCAGGGCTTTCCCCTGCCGTAGGCAAGACCTTTTACGGTGGCAACGCCGATCCTCACCCCGGTAAAGGAACCCGGACCGGCGGAGCAGGCAAAAAGGTCTATATCGGCGGGAGTCATGCCCAGCCTTGAGAGGATCGCTTCGGTCATCGGAAGAAGCGTTTCGCTGTGGGTATTGCCGTTGTTGAGGGTGAACTCAGCCAGCAGTTTTTCGCCGTCGCAGAGGGCGACAGAGGCTATAACTGCGGTGCTGTCACATGCAAAAATAATCATTCTTTAACCGTTTGTGCGGTGATATGCCGGAGATCCCCGGTTCCGGCTCCGGTCTTTTCGATGCGCACCTCGATCCTCTCGGGGGGGAGGGCGTATCCGATCAGATCCGCCCACTCCACCAGCGTGATACCGTCATCGGGATAATCGTAATAGCCGGTCGAGTAGAGATCGTCGCCGTCCTTTATCCTGTAGACGTCGAAGTGGTAGACCGGGATCTTTCCCCCGGTATACTCGTTGACCACTGTATATGTCGGAGAGGTGACTTCGGCGCGGGGATCAAAGCGGGACACGAGCCCCGAGGCGAAGACGGTCTTTCCGGTGCCGAGGTCGCCGCACAGACAGATGAACCGGGGCAGAGAGGGATCTTCGATGAGTTTTTCCGCCAGAAGACTGCCGCAGTCCCGCGTCTTTTCGGCTGAATCCGAATATATATCGAAAAGAGGAGCCTTTGATGCCATTTTTCCTTTATCCAAAGGTCAGTTCGACTTCGGGAAGCTGTCCTTCAGTCCGACTATGCGGTTGAAGACAGACTCGTATTTCGTGTCTTTGACGTAATAGCCGTTCCTGACGAACTGGAACCGGTCGCCCGGGGCGGCGTCCGCGAGGGAGCATTCGATCCGGCAGCCGGTCAGTCTGACCGCCGAGTCGGGATTGAGGTAATCGCCGTAGGTCTTTCCCTCGGGCATATCGTCGATGTTGCCCAGCGTGAAAAGATGGTCGAAGAGCATGACGTCGCAGCTCGCGGCGTGTCTGTCGGAGAGCCAGTGTATCGTGCCCTTTATCTTGCGGCCGTCGGCGGGATTGCCGTTGCCCGACTCAAGGTCGGCAGAGACGTGGATCGTCTTTATGCTGCCGTCGGGGTTCTTTTCGACCGATTCGAACTTTACGATGTAGGCACCCATGAGCCTGACCTCGCCGCCCGGCTTCAGTCTGAAGTATTTCGGCGGCGGGACCTCGGCGAAATCATCCGCCTCGATCACGAGCTCCCGTGAGAAGGGAAGCGATCTCGTACCGGCGGAGGGATCCCTCGGATTCTCGGGAAGCTCGAAATACTCAACTTTGTCCACGGGATAGTTGTCGACGGTTACCCGGACCGGATTCAGTATACCGATCCTTCGGGGAGCTGTTTCGTTAAGTTCTTCGCGTATGCAGTGTTCAAGCAGTTCGATGTCGACCACGCTGTATGCCTTGGCGACGCCGGCCCTGTCGACGAAATCGAATATGGCGGAGGGAGTGTATCCGCGGCGGCGCAGGCCGCAGATGGTGGGCATGCGGGGATCGTCCCAGCCGTCGACGAGACCGGTCTCGACGAGCCGGCGGAGGTAGCGCTTGCTCATTACGGTATGCGTCACATTGAGCCGCGCGAATTCCCGCTGCTTCGGTTTGGGATCGAATCCGATATTGTCGACCACCCATTCGTAGAGCGGACGGTGGTTTTCGAACTCGAGTGAGCAGAGCGAGTGTGTTATTCCCTCAAGCGCGTCCTGGATCGGATGCGCGAAGTCATAGAGCGGATAGATGCACCATTTGTCTCCCTGGCGGTGGTGGGAGGTGTGGACGATCCGGTAGATGGCGGGGTCGCGCATGTTCATGTTCGGGCTCGCCATATCGATCTTCGCTCTCAGCGTACGGCTGCCGTCGGGGAACTCGCCCTTTTTCATGCGTTCGAAAAGATCGAGATTCTCTTCGACCGAGCGGCCTCTGAACGGGGACTCGCGTCCCGGCTCGGTAAGAGTACCGCGGTATTCACGCATTTCATCTGCCGAGAGGTCGTCAACATAGGCCTTGCCGTCCTTGATGAGTTTTACGGCGAATTCGTAGCATTTGTCAAAATAGTCTGAGCCGTAAAAGACGCCGCCCGTCGGCTCGCAACCGAGCCAGCAGAGATCCTCGTAGATGGCTCTGACATACTCGTCGTCCTCTTTGACCGGGTTGGTATCGTCGTATCTGAGATTGAAGAGACCGCCGTATTTTTCGGCTACCACGGTGTTTATGCGTATCGCCTTTGCCGACCCGATGTGAAGATAACCGTTGGGCTCGGGCGGGAACCTGGTGTGTATCTTCAGCGATGGATTCTCCGCGAGATCGGCGTCGATGATGTCGTGTATGAAGTTGCCCGTGATCTGTTTTTCTTCCATAAATACTGTCCTCTGGAGGAATAATAAAAAAATATATAATATTATACTACTTTTTATTTGATTTGTCTACAGATTTTCTAATAAAAAAGGCGGACGTCCGCGCGGGCAGGCGGATCCGCTTCGTTTCAGGTTCATCTTAGGTGGGGGAGCGGGAAAGATAAAGGAGGTTATAAAAAACCGCACGGCGAGTTTTTTAACTGCCCTGCGATGTTTTTCGGCGCGGGAGCACACAGTTTTTGTCCTTAAAAACCGGGAAGCATTATCTTTTTTTTATCTAACAACGAAAAAGACCGGCAGCGGTCACGGTTCACAGGCTGTTACAGAACAGGGGCTGTTAAAAAAGTCAGACATTTTTAACAGCCCCTGTTATCAGTTAACGGTAGTTATGCTGCCGTCGGAATGATACCCCGGGTATCATTCAAACGACTTCATGAGTTTCTCGCAGTAATTCTTAAGCTGCTTTACCTTTCCGGAGCTCTTTGTTGCCCATCCGTTGGAGGTCTTGGCGATTTCGGATCTGAAATCGCCCTGACCGATGAGGTCGGTCGAGAAGATCCTGCCGAGATCGTATGTGATGTTGGCTCTGATGATGTCATACATCTCGGAGGAGACGGGATCGTTGACGTACTTCGTCTTCAGAGAAAGCTCGAAGACGGCCGGAGTTACCTTGCGGTATCCTTCGCTCGCCATGCACTCGATAAAGGCAGACGCCATTTCCTTGTTCTCGGATTTGACGAAGGTGGCGTAGAGAGTGAAGGGGTTGCCCATGACGGTGATGTAGTTTTCCTGGTCGACGTCGTATTTCGGGCAGGGAACTATGCAGTAGTGGAGATCGCCGTTGGCGGCAAGCTTCTTATGGGATACTCTGGCGCGGTCTGTCATAAAGAGCAGACGGCCGTTGGCAAAGGCGTTCTGGTGCAAGACGCTGTCGGTGCAGATGGCATCACGGGTAGAGAAGAGAGCCTGGAATTTCGTGATGGTGTCGATAACTCTTTCACCCGAGAAGGAGGGAGAGGGAACGATGTCGCCGTTCTCATCCTTTTCGCAGATGACGGCTCCCGAGCCGTAGAACCAGGGGTCGTTGTGAATACCGGAGGACATATATCCGAAGGTGTCAGTGTCAGCGTTCTTGGTGCCCTGGCCGACGTAAACGCCGTTGCACATCTCGATGAACTTGTCGTAGGTCCATTCTCCGGAGGGAACAAGTGTCTGAGGATTCACAAGGTTGTTGTCGGTAAGGATATCGGTGTTGACGAAGCAGACGTACATCATTTCAAGAGCGTTTCTCGAGATATCGCCCGACGCGAAGTAGAGCTTTCCTTTAATAGTAGCCTGCTCGACCAGCAGCTGAGACCACCAGGGCTCGCTGAAGTCGGTATAGGGGCTGGAAGCCTCGTCGAGCATATCGGCGAGAAGTCCGGAGCTCGCGTTGAGCGCGACCGAGAGGGAGTAGCCGGCGATAACGTCATAGTCGTGTCCGCCCGACTGGTAGACGCTCATGACGTTGTTGTTCCAGGCGGTCCGGTTGTCGGCGTTGCCTTTGATCCTTATCCAGTTGATCCCGGTAAGGCCGAGTCTGGTGGTAACCGTAATGTTGCGGGAGTAGATGGAGTCGAGGACCAGATCTCCGGTCTGCTCGTCAGACTGGAATTCCTCGTGCTCGACGTCATCCCAGGCGAGAACGTTGATCTCTTCGCCGAAATTCAGGGGAGGAAGCTTGTCGAGCTTGTAGCCGTCTTTGTCCACATCGCTTGTGGTCACTTCCGGTTCAGTCGATACCGCTTCCGCAACGGTGGTGGTATCGTCGGTATTGCCCTGGTTTGTATCGGCGCAGGCGATCAGAGCTCCTGCGGTCATAAGGAGTGCGAGGAGCAGAGAGAGGATCTTGAAGCTGTTTCTTTTCATTCCTTATTTTCCTTTCGAAATAAATGGCTGCAGTGTCCGGGAAAGAACTGCTGTGGGTGTATTTACCCTGATTCCGGCGATACGGACGCCGGATCAGGGAGAAGGAGCATCGGTCTCGTCCGCGCCGATAGGAGCGGCGGTCTCGATGTAATCCGTCCAGTTCTTAAGCTTGGCAGAGGTGAAGCCGGCGTTCCCGAAATAGTCGGTCTTGATCCTGCTTAGGTCGGGGGAGACCAGCTTTGCGGTCTGGTTGAAGATGATCGGGATAACCGGCATATCTTCCGCGAGGAGCGCTTCGGCTTCGTGAAGGGCGGCAGTCCTGTCGGCGCCGGCCGATGCGAAAGCCTTCGCGATCTTCTCGTTATAAGCCTCGCTGGCATATCCCGTCTTGTGAGGAACGTCCTGATATTCGCCGCTTGTCATCTCCTGGCCCTGACCTGAGAATTCGGTAGCGAAAGGAGCGAGTACGCAGAAGGGATCGGGGGTCGTGGCGATCCAGTCGACTGCCGCGACGGCAATGTTGTTGGCGTAGAACTTCTCAATGAAGATATCGTCGTAAAGGTCCTTTACGTCCTCACCGGCGAGCTGTTCGTCGTTGATCGCCAGCGACACGGGAGAAACGGTGACATTGAATCCGAGTGCCGTCCATGCGTCGCAGACCATCTGGGCAACGGCAAGGTGAAGGGTGTCGTAGGGAGCGACCGAGATCGAGAAGCTGTAATCGGCGGCGTTGATGCCGGCCGAAGCGAGATATCCCTTGGCTGCAGCAAGATCGGCTCCGGATGCGATCAGTTCGCCTCCCACCGATCTGAAGGTCGTTTTGGCTTTGCCGTTCTCAAATGACTTGGGAGAAACGAAGCCGGTGGCGGGAGAGGCGAAAACGACCTTTTCCGCTATCGCTCCGCGGTCGATCGCAGCCGAAAGAGCCAATCTCACGTTTTTGTTCGCGAAGAGCTTTTCGGTGGTGCCGTCGGCTTTTTTGACGTCGGCGTTCTCATTGAGGAAATAGGTGTGGGTGGAAAGCGTATCTGATATCTCGGCGGTATCCTTGAAGTTCCCGCGGCTGTCGAGAGGTATCTCTCCCACGTAGAAGATATTGCCCGCGGCAAAATCAGAGATTATCTCCTCACCCGTCTTTGAGAAATCGATGATGAGACGGTAGGGATATACGGAGGTGTCGAGATATTTGGCGTCCTTCGTCCTTCTGTAGAAGGCGTTGCGCTCGAGGATGAGCGACGAGAAGGACTTGTCCGCGACGTTCGAGGTATCGAAGCCGTAGTTGACGCGGCGGATCATGAAGGGCCCCGAGTTGACCGTAGTAGCCGGCTTCTTTGACCAGTCGTCGGTGTTCTCGACGACACGCTCGCGGAGCGGGGCGAGAGAGATCGAGCAGAGATTCAGTATAAATGCGTTATAGTCGATGTCCTCGTCGAAGGAGATCTGAAGCAGACGGCTGTCTACGGCGTAGATGCCGACGTCGTCGATCGAGCAGTCGCCCTGCTTGGCCAGACGGGCGTTCTTGATCTGATAGAGGAGGCAGCAGGCATCGCTGTTGAAGGAAGGATCAAGGATGCGCTTCCAGGAATAGACGACGTCCTCGGCCGAGATGTATATGCCGTCAGACCAGAAGGTGTCGCTCCTGAGGGAGAGGAAGAGGCTGTATTCCTTGTTTTTCTCATCCTTCTTGATCTCATAGCTCTCAACAAGTGACTTCTGGATCTTTCCGTTCGCATCGATCTTGAAGAGCGTATCGTAAATGAGTGAGCAGATCTGATATGCCGAGTCATTGACCAGACAGAGGGCAGGATCCAGATCGAACACCTGATCGCAGAGGTAAATCGGTATTTCGGCGCCTTTGTAGACCTCTCCGTCGATCTTTTTGTCGTGGCATCCGGCGAGAAGGCCGGCAAGGCAGAAAAGAATCAGGAGCAGGGCAGTGATTCGCTTTGTCATAGTGGAAGGGTTCCTCCTTGCTTCATGTTTATAGCGCAAAAATAGTTATTAGAATAAGATATTATACCATTATTCCGGTCATTTTTCAACCGCGTTTTTTCGGCGGCGGAAATGATTGGGAAAATGCACAATCAGGGACCCGGAAAACTGTTTAAAGTGTTGAGGTTTTTTATTTCTTATCCTCTTCTTTATCCTTGTTATCCTTGTCCTTGTCCTTTGAAGAGCTGTCCGGAGCCGGGTTGGCCGGGACCTGGACTCTGGATACAGAGGAGCGAAGTATCTGCAGACGGGTGCGGTCGCGGGAGGAGACGATGGTCACGGTGTCCTCTCCGCTGATCGAAATGATGATGCCCACGATCCCGCCGATGGTCACGATCTCGTCTCCGATGGCCAGATTCTGGCGCATCGCCTGGGTCTCCTTTTCCTGTTTTCTCTGGGGACGGATCATAATGAGCCAGAGCAGCAGGCCCATGACGACGATCAGGATGAGACCGCCGTATTTCTGCATGAATCCGGCAAAACCGGAGGCGGTTTCGGCGCCGGACAGAATTGTGTTGATGGTTGCCATTTGGAAGTGTACCTTTCTTTTCGCAGGATCGCTCAGCCGGCTGAGCGCGCGGTGAAAACAATCCAGCATAATTATTTATAATATTATACACTTCTTTTTCAAAATTATCAAGGGGGTTTTTAAACTCCGGTAAAAAAATGCCTGCTTCATGAGAGAAAAAACGCCTCCCGTGCCGTGAAAGTGAGCGGGAGATTCCGATTATACTTGAATTTTTTTAAAGATTGTGGTATAATTAATTTTGGATCAATATTAACTTAAAGCAATAAAGCGCCGACTCCCTCCGGACCGTCTCCGCGGGCCGCCCGGGACGCGCGCCTTCCGGAGAAGTCATGTCATCCGAAGATAAGAATATAAACCAAAACAGCGGGCAGAGCCTTCCCGCGGAGCCGGTTCCCGGGCGCAGGACGGGTCCTCTTGAATGCGGTATGATCGTAGGCGTACACGGGATCGCGGGGACTGTCAAGGTGGATCCCTGGTGCGATTCCCCCGAGGTCTTCGCGTCGCTTAAACGCGTCTTCGTGAAGTCCGGAGAGACCTTTACCGAACTGCGTATAAAAAAGAATTCGGTCCAGAAGAGGAACGTCCTCTCAAAGCTTGAAGGAATAGATACTCCCGAAGCTGCTGAAGCGATGCGGGGAACGGTCCTCTATGCCGCGAGAGAGGACATACCGCGCGAAGGCGACTCCTTCTTCATCGCGGATCTGATCGGCCTGCCCGTGATCGACGCCGACACCGGAAGGGAATACGGCAGGATACGCGAGGTGTTCAACGCCGGGGCGTCGGATATCTACACCGTGGCCACCGGTGAAGGGGACAGGATGATACCCGCTGTCCCCGAGTTCATAGACGCCGTCGACCTCTCCCGCGGAGTCTTCGTCAGGCCGATAGAAGGGATGTTCGACTGATGAGGTTCGATATTCTCACCCTCTTTCCGGAATACGTCGATACCGTCATGTCCGAGAGCATAATCGGCCGCGCCAGAAGGAGCGGAGCGATCGAGGTCCTGACTCACAACATACGCGACTGGAGCGAGGACAAAAACCGCAGGGTCGACGATACCCCCTACGGCGGCGGGAAGGGGATGCTTATGGCTGCCCCTCCGGTCGTCAGAGCGATCGAAGCCGTGCGGGCGATGTCGGATATCCCGGATGAAAAGACGCGGGTCATCTTCATGTCGCCCCACGGAAGGATATTGACACAGAAACGGGCGGCGGAGCTTTCGGCTGAATACGAAAGGCTGATAATCCTCTGCGGACATTACGAGGGCATCGACCGGAGGGCGATCGAGATCGCCGTCGACGAGGAGATCTCGGTCGGCGATTTCATTCTCACCGGAGGCGAGATCCCCGCGTGCATCCTGACCGATGCGGTCGCGCGGACGGTCGACGGAGTCCTTTCCGACCCCGAATGCTGGAAGAGCGAAAGCTTTTCCGACGGTCTTCTTGAATACCCTCAGTACACGAGGCCCTATGAATTCAGGGGACTCAAAGTTCCGGACGTCCTGCTGTCGGGGAATCACGCGAAGATCGCAGAGTGGAGGAGGGAGCAGTCGGAGAAGCTCACCTCGGAACTGCGCCCCGATCTTATCCCTTCGCGGAATGAATGAAGCATCCGCGGCAGGGTTTTACCGATATCATATGAAAGGAGACGCCGATGTCTGCCGACGGACAGAAGAGTAAAAAGAAAAAAACACAAAGGCCCGGACTTTTTGCGGCGCTGTGCGACAGGCTTGGGTCATGCTTCGGCAGAAGCGCGTCCTCCGCTTTTATAGGAGGCTTCCGGGTCCTGGAGCGCTGCCGCAGTGACTCTTTCGTCTCACGTTTCCTTTCGGAGCGCAGAGGCGACCGGCTCCGCCTCAGGGTTAAGGTCGCTTCAATGATGGAGGCCTCCTTCTTCCTGAACGCGAGAAGCTCGCTTCTCAGGATGTTTGTCGAGATCCCGGCGAAGGGCTATCCGGTCTTTCTGCTGGTATATGCCGCGCTTTCCTCAGGACTCAGGCTGCTCCGATGCTTTCTTGAAAACAGCCTGATCCCCTCCGAGATCCTCGGCGCGTCTTCGATGACGCTGATCCTCGCCGCCGCGGCGTTTCCGCTCTTTTTCTCAGAAAAATCTCTTTCCGAACTCTTTTTCGGAAGCCGCTTCTTCAACCGCGTGCTGACCTCATGGATGGATATCCCGCCAGAAAAGCTCGCGAAAAGGCGCGAGGGGAAGACAACGGTTCCTCTGGCGGTGCTGTTCGGGATCTTTCTCGGATCGCTGAGCTGGTTTGCCACCCCCGACACCCTGCTCACGGTACCGCTGCTGCTCATCTTTCTTTCGGTACTGGCGGATTATCCGAGGTCGGGTGTCATCCTGCTACTGCTCCTGACGCCCTTTCTCTCGGTCTTCACAAGGCCGTCGCTCCTTCTCGGTATCATGCTCTGCAGCTGCGCGGTCGGCTGGGCCGCAAAGCTGATACGGGGAAGAAGAAGCCTGTATTTCGATTCCGTTGACATCCCCGTGATCCTTCTCGCGGCCGATCTGCTTCTGTCGGGTTTTGCCGGCGGAGCGGCTTATTCCTGGAGATCGGCGCTGATGAGGACGGCGCTTACAGCGGGTTATTTCCTCTGTTTGAATCTGGTGAGGAGCCGCGATTCGCTTTACAGGGCGGCCGCAGCTCTGGCGCTCTCGGGCGCCGCGGTGTCGATGACGGGAATAGGAGAGTTCATTTCGGGTGCCGCTCCGCTCGACTGGATCGATCAGGTGAGTTTTCCTTTGATCTCAGGCAGGAGCGCGGCGCTCTTTGACAACCCCAACATGCTCGCTTCCTTCCTCGCGCTCTGCTTCCCGGCAGCCCTCTTCTTCGCGGTCGAGGGCCGCGGCAGGGTAAGGATCGCGGGATTTGCAGCGGCAGCGTCGATATCGGTCTGCTCGGTGATGACCTTCTCAAGGAGCGGATGGATCGGTCTTGCCGCCGGAGCCTTCGCCTTCCTGATATTCAGGAGCCCGCGCGGGATCATCTCAATACCCCTCGCCGCGGGCGGGATCGCGGCAGCGGCCTATTTGCTGCCCTTCAGCTTCGGGTCGAGGCTCTCCAGATTCTTCTCGCTTTCGGATACGGCGAACAGATACCGGGTCAGAGTCTGGAACGGCTCGGTCAGGGCTCTCGGGGATCTTTTTCTGACCGGAACCGGCTCGGGAGACGTCGCGTTCAGAAACGTCTATGTCATCTATTCGCACCCCGGAACATGGCAGACTCCTCATTCCCACAGTCTCTGGCTTCAGACAGCTCTTCAGCTGGGTCTGCCCGGCCTCATTCTCTTTGTCGCGGCGGCTCTGCTCCTGTTTATGAAGGCCGTCACCGCCTCGAGAGAGGGAAAAAGGGCGGGATCCGCCGGCGTGTCGTCGCTCTGCGCGGCATTCTTTGCAGGAGCCCTTTCGCTTCTGGCCTCGGGGGTGTTTGATTTCACTTTGTACAACTACCGCGTATTCTTCATCTTCTGCTGCGTCGCGGGACTGGCCTCGGCCGCGGCCGACGCCTGCACCGACGCGGCGGAGAGATTCGATCTGTCGGCAGATCCCGAACTGTTCTGACCGGCGTAAACTGAAAGGAATCGCCTTTATGAAAAAAAATGAAGCCCTTGTGAACGACGGAGGGAAAGATATCCTTGAGCATGAGCTGGGGAGCGACGGAGCCGTCCGCCAGCAGTCGAAAAAGGCCCGCGGAATCCGCTTTACTCTGATCGATCTGTTCATACTCGTCATGGTCGCGGGAGCGGTCTTTTTGATCGTCTACGCCTACTTTCCCGGCCTTCTTTCAAGCTTTTCCAAAGGGGACAAGGTCACCGTCGAATATGTCCTGAAGCTCTCGTCCGCCGAGCCCGAATATGCCTCGGCGATAACCGTCGGGGCAAAGGTGACCGCCGACAAGGGCGGCGAGATGGGGACGGTCGTGTCGGTGGAGACGGCGCCTGCTGTGATCTACAGGCCGTCCGCCGACGGCAGCGTGATGGAGAGGGCGGAGGATCAGAGCCGCTCGGACATCAGGGTCACCCTGCGCGCGGAAGCGCGCGACGACGGAAAATCGGTCAGCGCGGGCGGGATCAGGATCGCGGTCGGAGCCGAGTACGGCTTTCTGCTTCCGGGGTTTTCGGGAAGCGGGACCTGCGTATCGGTGACCCTGCTGCCGGCTGAATGACTGGAGGTGCTGTCTTATGAAAAAAAGCATTCCAAAGGCAAAATCCCCCGCGCGGGGAGCGAGGTTCAACGCAGTTGATTTCGCCGTTCTTCTGGCGGTCCTCGCAATACTGGTCTCGGTCGCTTTGAGATTTATTCCCTTTGACCGGATAGCAGGGAAAAAAGCAACATATTCAGCGACTTTCTCGGTCGAAACGATCGACAGATCCGCTTATGAGAGCAGCGGACTGGCGGAGGGGAGCGAGCTCAGGTTCGCGGACGGCACCTATTTCGGAAGGGTCACCTCGGTATCCTGGTCGCCGTCGGTCTACGGTTCGCAGGAGGGGGCGCCGGTCCCCTACCCGGAAGGATCTCTCTGCGACATGGTGATATCCGTCTCATGCGAGCTTCTGACATCCGACAGCACTCTGCTTGCCGCCAACGGGGAACCGGTATCGGCGGGGAAGGAGCTGGAGCTCTACGGCAGACTGTTCTTTGCGGAAGGCAGGATACTTACGCTGGTTCCCCAGGGCTGATCCTTTTTTTCGCAAATTACCGGTTTTATTCCTGTTGCGAAAATGAAATCTGTTTTTCCGGTTGATTTTTTCCGTGAAATAGTGTATAATAAATTATTACATTTCCGATCTGCCTGACCGGCCGTCGTCCGGCAGGGTATATGGCAGTATATGAGTTTAAGAAAGGCATGGCTAAAAATGACACAGCGCGATGTTACAGTTGTTAATGCGGGAGGGCTTCACGCCAGACCTGCGACCTTCTTCATTCAGAAAGCAAATTCCTACAAGAGCTCGATCTGGGTGGTCAAGGATGAAAGAAAGGTTAACGCCAAAAGTCTGCTCGGTGTTCTGTCGATCGGCATCGCGTGCGGAATGACGATAACGCTCGTCGCTGACGGCGACGACGAAGAGGCAGCTCTCGACGGACTCGAGGCTCTGATCACGACGGGTCTGTCCGACCGAGAATGAAGAACCCGCCGGCGTCCGGGATTCCGGGACCGGCATGCGGGACTGATCACGTCGCAGAAGTTTTTTATCGGAGGGGCTGTTAAAAAAGTCAGGCTTTTTTAACAGCCCCGCACATGTCACGGCCGGGAAACCGTGACATGTGCCGATCTTTTTCGTTTTTTGCCGGAAAAATATCATTTTTTCGAGCATTTCAGAGCAAAAACGGCAGGGTAACCTGCCGAGAAAAACGTCGCAGGGTTGTAAAAAAACTCGCCAAGCG
>ONVJ01000259.1 GCA_900321265.1 uncultured Eubacteriales bacterium | reverse complement strand
TGCCGTCCTCGCCTTTTACCGGATATCTGATATACCAGAAGCTGCCGTCGATCTCCTTGTAATCGATCTCGGCGTCGGATATGACCGTCTTGCAGTGAGGGCAGACGTTGGTGATGCGCAGTCCGCGGTAGATAAGTCCCTCGTTGTAGAGAGTGACGAAGACCTTCTTCACGGCGCGCGAAAGCTTCGGGCTCATGGTGAAGGCCTCGCGGGTGAAGTCGCAGGAGGAGCCCAGCTTCTGCAGCTGGCTTATGATCCTCGATCCGTACTTTTCCTTCCAGTCCCAGACTCTCTTTAAGAAATCCTCGCGGCCGAGATCATAGCGGGAAAGGCCCTCGCTGACTCTGAGATTTTCCTCGACCTTGATCTGAGTCGCGATGCCGGCGTGGTCGGTCCCGGGCACCCAGAGGGTGTTGAAGCCTGACATTCTCTTGTATCTGATCAGGATATCCTGCAGAGTCTCGTCGAGAGCGTGGCCCATGTGAAGCTGACCGGTCACGTTCGGAGGCGGGATTACGATGCAGAAGGGAGGGCGTTTGTCATCCGGATCGGGGGTAAAATACCCTTTTTCGATCCACATGCGGTAGAGTCTGTCCTCAAACTCCGCCGGTGAATATGTTTTAGGCAGTTCGTGATTGCCTGAGTTCATGTCGGGGTCTCCTTTTATAGTCGGAAAAATATAGAATATATTATAGTCATCCGATGGGGTTTTGTCAAGAAAAATCGTCGCGAGGGGATTATTCAGTCGGAAGAGATACCGGACATCCTGTCCATGATATGGTACAGATCTGAAAACGGATCGGCCGATTCCCTGACTTCATCCCCGAATTCCATAAGAGTGCTGTCTCCCGACGCCGGCTTCCATTCGGGAAGCCCATCGCCGTTCGGGTCTCCGGTGCGCATGAAATTGAGAAGGTATCCCGTCATAATTTCCGACAGATTTCTGTCATAGTCGTCGAATAGTCTTGATCCGTACGGTATATTGCCGTAAAGATAGATCATTTCGCCGCTGTGCCAGGCCGAAAGATAGCCGTTGGATCTGGTAAACCTGTATACGTATGAGGGAATGCCGTTCTCAACCGCCTGTCTCTCAAGACAGTAGTGTCCGTATGAGAAGAGAGCAGCGCCGTAGACGTCTGACCAGTTCTTCGCGGCCTCGGCGTTGCTTTCCGCCGGGTAGAGCGAGAGTATCTCGCGGCCGAAGTCCTCTCCGAAATATCCCGTGATTTTGCGGCTGTAGTTTTTCTTCTTCGCTTCCGAGAAGAGTATGAAGGGGGCTGCTTCGTCGAGGTTGAAGCCGTGAAGCTGCGCCTCCTCGTTGTGGATCCCCTTTTTGTATGATTCGAAAGGAGTTTCGGTGAGGACATATCCGTCGACGGTTATGTGATGGTGTCGGTTCAGTTCGCCGACCAGCTCTTCGGCGGACAGAGCGCGGAGCTCGGCTGCAGTCTTAGCGCCTGTGCGTTTCTTTGTCTCCTCCGCCGCCGAGAAGGCCTCGGCGAGGCTTCTGAAGGAATGTGCGGGCTCGGGTGCCGTAACTGTCGAGCTTTCGGCCACAACGCGCCTGAAGAGCCCCTTGGCGGCAGGAGATGTACACAGGGCGGTGACACAGGCCGATCCGGCCGATTCGCCCGCAAGTGTAACGTTGCCGGGATCTCCACCGAAGGCTGCGATATTGTCCTGCACCCACTTCAGCGCGGCGATCTGATCGAGGAGGCCGTAGTTACCGGTCGTTCCGTTTGAGGATTCCGCCGCGAGTTCGGGATCGGCGAAGAATCCGAAAACGCCTAGCCGGTAGCCCATATTGACGACGATGACACCCTTTCTTGCCAGGCCCTCGCCGCTGTAGTCGGCATACCAGGGCTGACCGCTCTGCAGCGAACCGCCGTGGATGAAGACGAGCACCGGCAGCCCCGAAACATCTCCGGCGGGCTTCCATACGTTGAGATAGAGAGAGTCCTCGCTGACCGGAGGGATAAAATTGTCGCTTAGTGAGATACTGTAATCGTGATAGCCGATTATCCTCGCCAGCGAGTCGTAAATGGGGGAATTTACCTTCTGCATCGACATCGGAGCGAAGTGATCGGCTTCAAGCACGCCCTCCCAGTGCTCTGCGGGCTGCGGCTCCCGCCAGCGGAGATCTCCGACAGG
>ONVJ01000234.1 GCA_900321265.1 uncultured Eubacteriales bacterium | reverse complement strand
TGAGCCTCCGGTCGAAACAACATCCCCCGAACTGACTACCGGCACGTCGACCGATGACAGCAGCGTCGTGAGCGAACCGGTGACCTCTGAGCCTCCCGAGACGACAGCCGAGATCACTACCGCCGAGATCACGACCGAGGCGGTCACCACCGCTCCGGAAACCACCGCCGATCCGTCGAAGATATACTACTACGGCTCTGAATACCCCTGGGTAACGGTGGACAAATCCTACTTCTCAGACGCCCTCTTCATCGGAGATTCGAGAACTGTCGGCCTGAGGGACTATGCCACAGGCAAATTCGACAAGTCGGTCTTCTTCTGCCTTGAGAGCCTCAGCGCGATAGGAGCTCTGGGAGGCAGCTGCGAAGTCTATTACGGGGCCGACGTGAACTACAAAAAGGTCTCCCTCGGAAAGATGACCCTTTCACAGCTGCTCGATTCGATGTATTTCGGAAAGATCTATATTATGCTCGGAGTCAACGAGCTGGGCGGCAACATACCCTCGATCGGGACCTATCTCGGTCAGCTGAAGGATCTGGCGCTGACCAAAAACCCCGGCACCAAGGTTATAATGGAGGGCAATCTGCACTTCACCTCAGCAGCCGAGCAGAGCTATGTCAAACGCAGGTGGACCTATATGTCCAACGCCAACATCAACCGTGTAAACACGATGATGGCGGGCATGACCGACTGGAAAAACGTCTACTACATCGACGTCAACGAGCTCTTCGATCTCCCCGACGGCACGCTTGATCCCAAGCGCTCGGGCGACGGAGTCCACCCGAACGCGGCCGGCTACCGCGACTGGGCCGACTGGATCTACACCCGCGGGATACCCGGCTGAAGCGCCTAAAAAAACGATAATAATACAGGGGCTGTCAGGGTTTTTACCCCGGGACAGCCCCCGCTGTTTTCTTTTTCAGCTTATCTTACGACGAAGTTCACGATCTTGTTGGGAACGGCAATCTCCTTGATCACCGTCTTTCCCTCGAGCATCGACGCGAATCTCGGGTCGGCGCGGACGGCGGCGACGGCCTCCTCGCGCGGGCAGTCCTTGGGCAGCATCACGGTGCCCTTCAGCTTTCCGTTGAACTGGACGGCGACCTCGACGGTCTCGTCGACCGTCTTGGCCTCGTCGTACTCCGGCCAGGCCGAGAGCGAGAGCAGCGTCTTTCCGCCCAGCTTCTCGTTGATCTCCTCGCAGAGATGCGGAGCGATCGGGCAGAGCAGCTTTATGAAGGTAAGAAGCTCGTCGCGGGTGAGATGTCCGACGGCGAAGATCTCGTTGATGAGCCCCATGAGGGCGGCGATGGCGGTGTTGAACTTCATCGCCTCGATGTCGTCGGTGACCTTCTTCACCGTCTTGTGGAAGGAGGTCTCAAGCTCTGGCGTCGATCCGTTACCGCGAGCGAGGACGAAGAGGTCGTCCACCCTCTGAAGGAATCTCTGACAGCCCTTGACCGAGCTCTCCGACCAGGGAGCGGCCGCTCCGTAGTCGCCCATGAAGAGGATGTAGGTGCGGAGGACGTCGGCGCCGTACTCGTCGATGACGTCGTTGGGATCGACGACATTCCCCTTAGACTTCGACATCTTTTCCCCGTCGGGACCGAGGATCAGCCCCTGGGCGGTCCGCTTGGCGTAGGGCTCCTCTGTCGGAACGACGCCGATATCGTATAGGAACTTGTGCCAGAAGCGGGAGTAGATCATATGTCTGGTGACATGCTCCATGCCGCCGTTGTACCAGTCGACAGGCATCCAGTATCTCAGCTTTTCCTCGGACGCGAGGGCGTCTTTGTTGTGAGGATCGACATAGCGGAGGAAATACCAGGAGGAACCCGCCCACTGAGGCATGGTGTCGGTCTCGCGCTTCGCCTCGCCGCCGCACTTCGGGCAGCTGCACCTGACAAAGGAATCGATCCTCGCGAGAGGCGATTCGCCGCCCTGTCCGGGGGCGAACTCGGTCATTTCGGGAAGCTTCAGCGGAAGCTCGCTGTCGGGGAGCGCGACCATGCCGCACTTCGGGCAGTGGACGATCGGGATCGGCTCGCCCCAGTAGCGCTGGCGGTTGAAGGCCCAGTCCTTCATCTTGAACTGGACGCCCGCCTCGCCGATGCCGAGCTTTTCCAGCTCTTCGCACATCCTGGCGATCGAGTCCTTCTTGTTCGTATAGCCGTTGAGGAAGCCCGAGTTGACCATCTCGCCGTCGCCGGTGTAGGCCTCTTTTTCTATGTCTCCGCCCTTGATGACCTCGATAATGTCGATGCCGAACCTGCGGGCGAACTCCCAGTCGCGGGTGTCGTGGGCGGGGACCGCCATAATGGCGCCGGTGCCGTAGCCCATCATTACGTAATCGGCGATATAAACGGGTATCTCCTT
>ONVJ01000241.1 GCA_900321265.1 uncultured Eubacteriales bacterium | reverse complement strand
GTTAAAAAAATCGCGTAGCGAGTTTTTTAACAGCCTCATCTTTTTTCGGCTCGGCCGACGCAATCGCTTGACTTGATGAGACATTAGTGATACAATAATATATCATATTGAGAAATCCGATACCGGAGGATACCGACCGTGATAAAGAACATAGCGGGGAAAGACTTTCTGCTCAGTTCCCGGACCGCGAAGCGGCTCTATTCCGATTACGCGGAAAGGATGCCTATAATCGATTTTCACTGCCACCTCAGTCCTGCTGAGATCGCCGGGGACAAACGCTTTTCCGACATCGGCGAGCTCATGCTCGGAGCCGACCACTACAAGTGGAGGGCGATGCGTTCCTTCGGCATCGATGAGAAGTACATAACCGGAGACGCCCCCTTCCGCGACAAATTCAGGAAATTCGCGGGGATGCTCCCCTACGCGGCGGGAAATCCGCTCTACGCCTGGACACATCTCGAGCTCGCTCGCTATTTCGGGATCGAGGAGGCGCTTGACGCCCGGTCCGCCGACCGGATCTACGACAGATGCGGAGAGCTGCTCGCCGGGCCGGGGTTCTCGGCAAAGGAACTCATCCTCAGGTCGAACGTCGAGGTCGTCTGCACGACCGATGATCCGGCCGACAGCCTTATTCACCACAAAAAGATCAGGGAGGACAGCCGGTTCGGCGTAAAGGTCCTTCCGGCCTTCAGGCCCGACCGCGCGGTCAACATCCGCGAGCGGGGCGTCTGGAAAAAGTGCATGGAGGAGCTCGGCGCCGAAGACTATCCCGGCCTGCTCTCGGCGCTCGACGCCTCGATGAAGAGATTCGGCGAGCTCGGCTGCCGGCTGTCCGATCACGGTCTGCAGCGGCTTACCTTCCGAACCGGCGACCCCGAGGCCGTCTTCAAAAAGGCGATCGGCGGCGGGGAGATCACGCCTGACGAGGAGGACGTCTTCATAACCTCTCTGATGACCGAACTCGGCAGGCGCTACGCAGAGGCCGGCTGGTGCATGCAGCTCCACCTCGGTCCGATGCGGAACAACAACACCGCGATGTTCGGCAAGGTCGGGCGCGACGCGGGGTTCGACGCGATCGGAGATCCTGTCGACATATCGTCGCTGTCGCGCTTTCTCGACGGCCTCGCGGCGGAGGACAGACTGCCGAAGACTGTTCTTTATTCGCTCGACGGGAACGACCTCTGCCGCCTCTGCGCTCTTATGGGCTGCTTCCAGGAGGGCCCGGTAAGATCGAAGATACAGCTCGGGCCGGCGTGGTGGTTCAACGACCAGCGCGACGGGATGGAGGCCCAGCTCAGAGCGCTCGCGAACCTCGGAGTGATCGGCGGTTTCGTCGGGATGCTCACCGATTCGCGCAGCTTCCTCTCATATACCCGCCACGAGTATTTCAGACGTATACTCTGCGCTCTCGTCGGCGGCTGGATCGACGGCGGGGAATATCCCGACGATCCCGATACCGCCGGAAGGCTGATCGGGGACATCTGCTATCATAACGCAAAGAATTATTTCGGCTTCTGACAGCCGTGTGACAGATATAAACAGAAGGAGAAAAAGGATGGAAGAGTATAAACTGCCCGCCGGGCTTGAGCTTACCGGAAAGACCGCCGTCGTCACCGCCGGCGGAGGAGTCCTTATGAGCGAATTCGCGAAGGCGCTCGCCGCCTGCGGCGCGAACGTCGCGCTCATCGACCTTTACATGGGCGGAATGGAGCCGGTCGCGGAGGCGATCGGCGACCGCGCCTTCGCCGTTACCGCCGACTGCACGAGCCGGGAGAGCCTGCTCGCCGCGCGCGAGAAGATCCTGGCCAGATTCGGACCCTGCGATATCCTCGTCAACGGCGCCGGAGGTAACAACCCGATGGCGACGACAGACAACGAGACTATGACACCCGATCTTCCCGAGGGGACGAAGAGCTTTTTCGATCTTACCGACGCCGGGCTTTCAAAGGTCTTCAATCTCAACATCCTGTCGGTCTTTCTCACCACCCAGGTCTTTGCCGCGGATATGGTGGAGCGGGGAGGAAACATCATCAACATCTCGTCGATGAACGCCTTCCGTCCTCTGACCAAGATCCCGGCCTACAGCGCCGCCAAGGCCGGCGTTTCTAACATCACCCAGTGGCTTGCCGTCCACTTCGCCCCCTGCGGGATCAGGGTAAACGCCATCGCCCCGGGGTTCTTCGTAACGAAGCAGAACAAAGACCTTCTCTTTACTGCAGACGGAACACCGACCGCCAGGACCGAAAAGATCCTTGCCGCGACTCCGCAGAAGAGATTCGGAAAGCCGTCCGAACTGATCGGCACGCTGCTCTGGCTCGTCAACGACGAGGCCAGCGGATTTGTCACTGGAACGGTGATACCCGTCGACGGCGGGTTCGCCGCCTATTCGGGGGTCTGACGTGATCCTGAAGGGTTATCCCGAGATCCGGGACGGCGAGCTCTGCGCCGCTCTCGCGGCATATCTCAACGAAAAACGGCCGAAAAAACTGCTTATCATCCCTCCCGATTACACAAGGCTGTATTCGGGAGCGGGGAAGATAACGGCGATGATAATCGACATCCTCGGAGACAGCTGCGACATCGACGTGATGCCGGCGCTCGGGACGCACGTACCGATGACGAAGGAGGAATGCGACTCCTTCTTCCTCGGCAGGGTCGATCACCGCGATCTTATCCTGCACAGATGGCGGGACGACGTGGTAAAACTCGGAGTCGTTCCCGGGCAGTTCGTTTCGGAGGTCTCGGAAGGCCTCGTCGAAGATGACATCGACGTCGAAGTCAACCGCCTTATCCCCGAGGGGGGATACGATCTCATACTCTCGGTCGGGCAGGTCGTGCCGCACGAGGTCGTGGGGATGGCGAACTACTCGAAGAACATCTTCGTCGGCTGCGGCGGGCCATCGATGATCGGCGCCTCACACATGCTCGGCGCGTTTTACGGTATAGAGCGGATAATGGGAAGGGATTTTTCCCCGGTCAGGCGGGTCTTCGACTACGCAGAGGAGCACTTTCTCGGGGAGTTTCCCATCGTCTACATACTGACTGTCACCACCGCCTCGGGAGAGGAAACAAAGATACACAGCGTCTTTGTCGGACGGAAGCGCGAACTCTTCGAGGGCGCCGTCGCCGACAGCCGCGAATACAACCTGATAAAGGTCGGAAAGAGGCTGAAGAAGGCCGTCGTCTACCTCGACCCGCGCGAGTTCAGATCGACCTGGCTCGGCAACAAGGCGGTATACCGCACAAGGATGGCGATGGCGGACGGAGGCGAGCTGATCATTCTCGCGCCCGGCGTCGACAAATTCGGCGAGGATCCCGCCAACGACGCGATGATAAGAAAATACGGCTACTGCGGCCGCGAGAACGTCCTGAAGCTGACAAAGACAGAGGCGGATCTGGCGGCGTCGCTGTCGGCCGCCGCCCACCTCATACACGGCTCCTCAGACGGCAGGTTCTCGGTCACCTACTGCACCGAGCTCCTCTCCAAGGAGGAGATCGAGGGCGTCTGCTACAAATGGATGCCATACCGCGAGGCGGCTGCGAAATACCGCCCTGAGGTTCTGAAGGACGGATTCAATATTGTTGACGGGGAAGAGATCTACTATATCTCAAATCCCGCGCTGGGACTCTGGACGGCCGAATGACAGGATTTCAGACTGAAGAAGGAGAGAGAGAGAAAAACATGCTTTCGGATATCGCAATGATCGGCCTTGCCGTAATGGGCGAGAACCTCTCGGTCAACATCGAGAGCCGCGGCTACCGGGTATCGGTGCTCGACGTCAGGGAAGGGGTCACCGAGGCCTTCGTGAAGGGCCGCGGGAAAGGAAAGAATTTCTACGGGGCAAAATCATTTGAAGACCTCGTGTCGTCGCTCGCAAAGCCGAGGATCGTCATGATGATGATCAGGGCCGGGGCACCGGTGGACGAGGTGATCTCAAAGCTGCTGCCTCTCCTCGAGCCGGGGGACATCATCATCGACGGCGGGAACAGTCAGTTCGAAGACACGGCAAGACGCTGCAAACTCGTCGAGAGCCGCGGCTGCCTCTTTATCGGCACCGGTGTGTCGGGAGGGGAGGAGGGCGCCCTCAAGGGCCCGTCTCTCATGCCCGGCGGCTCTCCCGCCGCCTGGGAAAGGGTAAAGCCGGTCTTCCAGGCCATCTGCGCGAAGACGGCCGAGGGCGAGCCCTGCTGCGACTTCGTCGGAGAGGGAGGCGCCGGACACTTTGTGAAGACGGTGCACAACGGCATCGAATACGGCGACATGCAGCTCATCTGCGAGGTCTATCAGATCATGAAGGACGGGCTGATGATGTCGAACGCCGGCATGAAGGCCGTCTTCTCCGAATGGAACCGCGGCCGTCTCGAGAGCTATCTTATAAAAATAACCTCCGACATACTCGGATACAAGGATGCCGGCGGCGGCGATCTCATCGATTCGATCCTCGACACCGCCGGGCAGAAGGGCACCGGGAAGTGGGCCTCGATCGCCGCGCTCGACGAAGGCGTGCCCCTCACTCTCATCTGCGAGGCAGTCTTCGCCAGATCTCTCTCGGCCGACAAGGAGGGAAGGGTCAAGGCGTCGGGACTGCTTGAATGCG
>ONVJ01000242.1 GCA_900321265.1 uncultured Eubacteriales bacterium | reverse complement strand
CATGTATCCGTATTCCCACCAGGGGCTTGAAAAGTCAAGATACTCCGCGTCGGACACGTCGGCAAGGATGCCCTTCATCGCCAGCGGCACGGTGTAGGCCTGGTATGCCGAGATGAGGTCCCAGGAATACTCTCCGGCGGTTACCTGGGTCTCGACGTAGGAGCAGTATGACTTGGTGTCGGAAGAAGGCGCCGGGATCAGATCAAGTTCTGTCCCGAAGCGCTCCATCACGTTCAGGTTGCGGTTGTACACCGCGTCGGCGACAAGGTCGCCGGTGACTCCGTTCGCCACGAAATCGTCTCTGTAGTTGTTCTTGTCATAATAGAGGACTCTGAAGGTCTCACCTTCGAATCTCAGAGAATCCGGTATCCCGTCGGGATAGTTTTCCCTTGACGGCTCTGTCGTTTCCTGGACGGCCGTCGATACTGCTTCCGGAGCGGCGGTCGTTTCGTCACTCCCGGTCCCTGTCGCAGCGCAGCCCGCCACGGAGAAGGCGGTGAGCAGCGCGAGCAGCGCCGCGGTCAGTCTTTTTGCGTTCATGAAAAGCACCCTCCTTTTGTTTTATACTTACATTATAATATTTCTTTCCGGAACAGTCAAGAAAAAACACACTTGAATAATCCGAAAAATAGTGTTATAATAAATTAAAATAATTAGAATTATCGGAGGCGGACATGGCAAACAGCAGGGATCTGCGGGAACTGACCATACTTCACTCGAACGATCTTCACGGCGATTTCTTTCCGAAGGATGTCGGAGGGAAGGAGACAGGCGGACTTCCCAGGCTCTCGGGATATATCGAGAAGATCCGCGCGGAAAAGGAAAACGTTATCTACGCGGTAGCCGGGGACATGTTCAGAGGCTCGATCATCGATTCGGAATTCCAGGGGCTCTCCACCATCGATCTTATGAACAACCTCCGCCCCGACGTTGCGACGGTCGGCAACCACGAGGTCGACTACGGCTTTGCGCACCTGCTCTTCCTCGAGAAGTGCGCGAAATTCCCGATAGTCAACGCCAATCTCTTCGTCACGATGAACGGATCGAGGATATTCACCCCATACGTCAATATCGATGTCGGCGGGATGAGGGTGCTCTTCATCGGGATCCTGACCGACGAGGTCCTCGCCTCGACCAGGAAGGAGAACATCATCGGATCTTTCATCGATCTTGAATCGGCGGCCAAGGAGGTCGGCATAATCTGCGACAACTACCGCACCGTCGATACCGACGTCACCGTCCTGCTGACGCATATCGGCATCGAGAGCGACCGGAAGCTGGCGTCGATGCTCAACCCCGACTGGGGAGTCAACGTCATCATCGGCGGACACTCGCACACCTTCATGGAGAAGCCCGAGGTCGTTGCCGGCGTTCCGATCGTTCAGGCAGGCACCGGGACCGGCGTCATAGGGAAACTGGATATTCTCTACGACCGCACGGCGCGAAAGATCGACAGGATCGGATGGGAATGCGTCCCGGTCAACGAGGACACCGCGCCGGTCGACGAGGGAATGGCTGAGATACTTGACAGCTACCGCACCGAGACCGACAGCAAATACAAGCGTGTCGTCACCCGCTGGGCGCGAAAGCTCACCCACCCCGAGCGCAACCGCGAGACCGAGATGGGGAACCTCTACGCCGACCTCATGGCCTGGGAGGCGAGCTACGACGTCATGCTCTTCGGTTCGGGGAGCATCCGCAAGAAGGAGCTCGGTCCGGTCATCGAATATCAGGACATGCTTGAGAACACCCCCTTCGACGACCCCCTCCATATGGTCGAGGTCACAGGTGCCCAGATGAAGAAGATCCTGCTCCATCTCTTCCGCGATGAGGCCTGGACGGGGCACACCGAGTTCTACCAGTTCTCCTCCGCGCTCCGCGCGACCTACAGGAAGTCGACGCATGAGCTTGAGTCGGTGACCTTCAAATGTGAGCCGCTGAAGGACGGCGACAGGATCCGGCTCGGCATCCAGGACTATCACTACGCGAACTTTGACGATTTCTTCGGAGTTCCCCTCGCCGAGGTTAAAAAGAACATGAAGCCCCGGATCGTTGCGACCTCGGTCAACAACATCATCGAGGAGTATTTCGCGACGAACCAGGGACTCGACGCCCGCGTCGACGGCAGGATAACGATACTCGACTGACCGTCTGACACAAAAAAACGCAAAAATATTATTTATGCCGAAAGGCGAAAAAGGAGATACAGAAAATGAGATACGAGATCAAGGGCGAGCCTATGCCCGTAGTCGTCTGCTCGCTTGAGGCGGGCGAGAAAATGATCACCGAGAGGGGATCGATGGCCTGGATGTCATCCAACATGAAAATGGAGACCAATACCGGCGGGATCGGGAAGGCTCTCGGCAGGATGTTCAGCGGAGAGGCTCTCTTCCGCAACGTCTATTCCGCTCAGGGCGGACCCGGAATGATTGCCTTCGGATCAAGCTTCGTCGGCTCGATCCGCGCCATAGACATCTGTCCGGGCAAGTCGATCATCTGCCAGAAATCCGCCTTTCTCGCGTCGACCGAGGGCGTGGATCTTTCGATCTACTTCCAGCAGAAGATCGGCGGCGCGCTCTTCGGAGGCGAGGGCTTCATTATGCAGAAGATCTCGGGGAACGGGATCGCTTTTGTCGAGATCGACGGCTCCGCGGTCGAATACGAGCTTGCCGCGGGTGAGAGGATGCTCGTCGACACCGGACATCTGGCGATCGCCGACGACACGGTGTCGATCTCGGTCGAGGCCGTAAAGGGCGTGAAGAACGTTCTCTTCGGAGGAGAGGGGCTCTTCAACACCGTTCTGACCGGTCCCGGGAAGGTGACGCTTCAGACGATGCCTCTTTCTGCTTTCGCAGCCGCGACCGCGGGAATGCTGAAGAAGGGGAATTAAAAAAATCTGCCAGGGTGTTGAAGAGCTTCGCTTTTTTAACACCCCCGCATTTTGTGAGGACGGCATCCGGTTATGAAAGAAACCACGGTCAGGATAACAAGCTTTGACGTTCTGCCCAACAGCACGGTGAAGCCGTCGGCGCTGCTGCGCTACATGCAGCAGCTGGCGAGGGAGGACTGCGACGGGCTGGGCTGCACCTACAGGTACATGAGGTCACTCAACACCGTTTTCGTGCTGACTCAGCTCGGGCTGAGGCTGGACAGGCCGGTCTTTGAGGGAGAAGAGATCAAACTCACGACATACAACGACGGCGTCATCGGTCCCTTTTTCGAGCGCGGATTCACCGTCGAAAGGGAAGGGCGGCAGGTCGGCGTCTGCTCAAGCAGATGGGTGCTCGTCAGATACGACACGAGATCGATCGTGAAGCCGCGGGATTTCCCGGTCGACTTCAGGACGGTGAGCCGCGAGCGCGAGACTGTCGATGTCCCCAGAAGGTTTGACCCGGCAGGCGCGTCTCCCGCGGGAGAGCGCGTCGTCAGGCTGTCCGACCTCGATGAGAACAACCATCTCAACAACTGCGTATACGCGGACATCGCGACCGACGCGGCCGAGGGCATCGACGGGCTCTCCTCGCGCCTTTCGGGAATGAGGATCGATTTTCTCGGCGAGGCAAAACTCGACGACGTCCTGTCGCTCTCCCGCAGGGTCAGCGGAGACACCCAGGTGATCTTCGCCGACGATCTTTCCTCGGGCAGGCGCTGCTTCGAAGCCGAGATCACCTTCAT
>ONVJ01000243.1 GCA_900321265.1 uncultured Eubacteriales bacterium | reverse complement strand
GTTGGTCTCTCCGACAAGTATCTCGTATCTGTCGGGGATCTCCTTCCAGCCTACATAGTCGGTGTCGACGGTGAAAATACAGCCCGCCTCCTCGCGAAGCGCGGTCGCCAGGGCCAGCGCGATGTTTGTCGTGAGGCCGTCTGCGTCGGGACGCACGATGGTATAGACCGCGTCTGTGCCCTCCCAGAGCTCGCCGAAGGGCTTTGCCGGGGCGGCGGGCTCTGTTTCGGCCCCGGTCCCGGATCCGCTCTCTTCGGTATCGGGCGCCTGCCCTCCCGGCACGCAGGCAGTAAAGGAACAGAGAACCATGAGCGCCGCGAGCGCCGCGCATACCGATTTTCTGATCAATTTCGCGGTATTCCTGTCAGCTGTCATAGAAAAAACACCTCAGAAGTCCGGGACACAGGTCCCGACAGTTCCTTTCCCGTATTTTATCCCAATATATGATATAACATATTATATATCAATCTTGCCTTCCGAGTCAATCTTTTTTTCGCTGCGCGACGCCGATTGTTTCCTTCCGGGCGGATCCGGAGGAAGCGTCCGCCGGGTATTTCCTTCGTCAAATTGAGTTTTCCCGGCTCTTTTTGACAGAGAAATTTCAATAATTGGCGTATTTTTGAAATTTCTTCCTGAGAATTTTCAGAAATCATTGATTTTTTGAGTTTTATGCGGTATAATAAGCATAGAAATTTCAACCTCGAGGTGATAAAACCATGCAAACCCGTGCCGGTTCTTATATATCAAATCTTTCGGGCGACGCCGGATACCGCTCCTTCCGGCCGGCGCCGCTCCCGCCCTCACCGCCGCTGAAGCTTGACGGAGAAGCCTCCGCGCTGCTGATCGAGGCAAACAGAAAAGTCGCTCTTCTTGACGGACTTTCCTCACGCATTCCCGACATGGATCTCTTCGTTGCCATGTATATCCGGAAAGAGGCTCTTGTCTCGTCTCAGATCGAGGGCACGCAGTGTACTCTTGACGACATTCTTGACCCGAATATCGAAGCGAATATCAACGGCGACGTCTCGGATGTCATAAACTATATCAAGGCTGTGGAATATGCGGTAAAACGTCTGGAGACGCTTCCGCTTTGCAACCGCCTCATCAGAGAGACGCATGCCGTTCTGCTTTCGGGAGTCCGGGGAGGAGAAAAGACGCCGGGCGAGTTCAGAACATCGCAGAACTGGATCGGCGGACAGGGCAGCACGCTGAATAACGCCAGGTATATCCCTCCGAATCCGCAGGACATGACCGAGGCCATGTCGGATCTGGAAAAATATATCAACGCAGATGACAGCCTTGATCCCTTGATCCGCGCGGCACTGATACACTACCAGTTTGAGACGGTCCATCCTTTTCTTGACGGCAACGGAAGGATCGGGAGGCTGCTTATCACCCTCTTCCTGATGCAGGCAAAGATCCTTTCGACTCCCGCCCTGTACATATCGGGTTTCCTTAAAGCCAACCGCATCGAATATTACGACAGAATGACCGAAGTCAGAAGAAGCGGAAACTTCGAGCAGTGGGTCGCCTTCTTTCTTCACGCCGTCGCCGCCACGGCTCAGGACGCGACCGAAACGATCGACAGACTGACGGCGATCCGCAAAAGGAGCCTGTCGGCGCTGGCCGATGAGCCTGAGAGGATCAGGGCAAATCTGGAACTGCTTCTCGCCTACATCGAGAAAAAGCCGATCATCGACATAAAAAAGACGTCCGGCGCGCTTGGATTCTCGTATAATACGACTGCCAGATATGTGGACATCCTGTGCGAAAAAGGGATCCTTTCCCAGACCTCGAAAGCCGGCAAGGCAAGGATCTACTCCTACACCGATTATCTCGACCTGCTGCGCAGGGGGACATGAGGGCGAGAACGTCCGCCGCATAAAAAGGGCTGTTAAAACCCCGGTCTTCCGAGTGTTTAACAGCCCCCTGCTTTTATTTTTGTGATAATGTCAGTTCTGATTCGAGGAATCCTTCCCGGAATATATGCCGTAGTAATCAAGCATATATGAGAACAGCCATTCGCCATCCTTGACTACCTTCACAGTCTTGTAATCGTCAAATGAGATGTATCTTTCCCCGTC
>ONVJ01000245.1 GCA_900321265.1 uncultured Eubacteriales bacterium | reverse complement strand
GCTTGACGACGACAGGGCGGCCGGGCTTCTGTCGATGATGGGAAAGCTGGCGGAGAACGGGGTGCAGTCGATCTTCTTCACCTGCCACTCGCGCGAGCAGACCCTGCTGGACGCCCTCGGGATACCCTATTCTCTCACCGAGCTGTGAGGAGGGAAACACGATCTGGCAAAATCAAGTGCCCGTAAAAAAATCCCATAAAAAAAGGGGTTGTTCAAAAACTCGCTTAGCGAATTTTTGAACAACCCTGCGACGTTTTTCTGGGGGTGTTAAAAAAGTCGGACTTTTTTAGCACCCCCCTTTATGTTTGCAAAATCATCCTGTTACAGGGCTTCTAAGGGCAAAAAGCGGCGCATCGGCCTGAATCCTCTTCATCTTTATCTCCGCAAATTTGATATACCCCTTGACAAACTGCACAAAAAGGGGTATAATGGGTATAACAACTGACGAGGATAATGATATGGATGATCCGGATATCAAATTCATAATCGAAGAACTCGAAAAGGAAATATCGCTCCTCCCGCCCGGTTCGGTCGCGGTCAAAAGACTTGACGGGAAGGAATACTATTACCATCGCGTCTCGCACAACGGCAGACGCACCGAGACCTATATTCCATTTGAAAAAGTAAATGAGCTTCGTGAACAGATAAGCAGGAGAAAGGAGCTTGAAGAGAAGCTGAGAGAGGCGAAAAAAGCTCTTCCGGCCATACCGAGGAGGGCGAAAAATCCTTCCGGCAGCTTCAGGACCTTTGTCCGCACAGGCGAGCAGCTGCTCAGGATGGCGTCGCTGGCAAAGGAGTTCCGCCGCCGGGAATGCTACCGGATCCTGAAGGATTTCGTCTTCGGAGAGCCGCGGGACAGGGTGTTTATCCTCTACGGACTCCGCCGGACCGGAAAGACGACCATGATGCGTCAGATCATTCTGGACATGAACGAAGAGCAGAGGAGCAGGACCGCGTTTCTTCAGATCGATCAGAAAAACACGCTGTCGGAGGTATACGCGGATCTGAAGCTTCTGGAGGATCGAGGCTGCCGGTATGTCTTCATCGACGAAGTGACGATGCTGGAGGACTTCATCGAAGGCGCGGCTGTCTTCTCCGACATATTTGCCGCAAGCGGGATGAAGATCGTTCTGTCGGGCACCGATTCTCTCGGCTTTTTATTCACTTCAAAAAACCAGCTGTACGACCGCTGCGTCCTGCTTCACACGACCTTCATCCCCTACCGGGAGTTTGAGCAGGTGCTCGGAATCCACGGCATCGACGAATACATCCGCTACGGCGGAACTATGAGCGTCGGCGGCGTCAATTACAACGAGCTGTCTCCGTTTGCTTCAAAGGAAAGCGCGGACGACTATATCGACAGCGCGATCGCAAGGAATATCCAGCACTCTTTGAAGTATTATCAGGACGGCGGTCATTTCCGGCTGCTTTACGACCTTTACGCGAGGGGCGAGCTGACCGGCTCGATCAACCGTGTACTGCAGGATATGAACCACCGGTTCACAAAGGAGGTCCTCACCCAGGCCTTCCGTTCCTCCGACCTTTCTGTCGTATCGCGCAATCTCCTTCATGACAGAGAAGCCCCGGTCAATCTGGAGGAGAATATCGACCGCGCTGCCGTGGAACGCACCCTGAAGACGATGCTGGAGATCCTCGAAAAGGAGGAACAGACCGTCGGGATCGACGAAGCGAGAGCTTATCAGATCAAAGAGTATCTGTCGCTTCTTGACCTTGTTACCGACATCGATCTCGTTCAGCTGCCGAGAGTAGGAGAGATCGGGCAGAAGACGGTGTTCTGTCAGCCCGGGATGCGTTTCGCCCTTGCCGAGGCACTGGTAAGATCGCTTCTTGCCGACCGGAAGTTCGGCGACATGGCCATTACCGACCGCAGCCGCGTCCTCGACCGTGTCCTCGATACCGTCAGGGGCTTCATCATGGAGGAGATCGTCCTGCTTGAGACGAAGACCGCGCTTCCCGATAAGAAGGTGTATATCGTCCAGTTCGCGGTCGGCGAGTTCGATATGGTCGTTCACGACGAAAAAGACCTAACCTGCCGGATCTACGAGATCAAGCACAGCCGGGAAATCGCTCCCGAACAGTACCGCCACCTGACCGACGCTCAGAACTGCCTCCTGACCGAGCGTGCATTCGGAAAGATCACCGGGAAATACGTGATCTACCGGGGCGAGACGACCGAGAGAGACGGTATCCGTTATCTTAATGCGGAAGAATATCTAAAAGCACTCTGACCGTCATCGGGCAGCATCCAGCATCCCAGTCTCAGAGAAGATATGGGGAAGAAAAGCAGTCGCGGCGGACAGAACAATCACCGAAGATCACAAAAAACAGGAATAAAAAGGTGTAAAAAAGTGAAAAACATCCTCTTTCTCTTCACCGATCAGCTCAGATACGACGCGATCGGCGCAAACGGCAACAAATTCGTACAGACCCCGAATCTCGACGCGCTGGCGGCCGATTCGGTCGTCTTCGACTACTGCCTCACCCCGTCGCCGGTCTGCGTTCCCGCGAGGCTCTCGCTGCTCTCGGGCAGGTATCCCGCCCGCACCGGATGCAACGCGAACAACAAGCAGACGAAATACCCCGGCGACGGCCTCTACGGCGCCCTGACCGCCGCCGGTCTGCGCTCCTGCAACGTCGGAAAGATGCACAACTCCCGCGATCTCTACGGACCGATGGGCTTCTCCGAGCGCCACACGCAGGAGGAGATGTCAAATCCCCTCGACGACTACACGAAATTCATCCTCTCGTCGCCCTATAAGAACGTCTTCGACTACAACGGCATAAGGAGCGAGATGTACTACGTCCCGCAGGTCTCCCAGCTGCCCGCCGAGGCTCACCCGACGCAGTGGGTGGCCGACAGATCGCTCGACTTTCTGGACAGCCTGAAGGAGGGCGAGAAGTTCTTCCTCTTCTCCTCCTTCATCCATCCGCATCCGCCCTTCTGCCCGCCGGCTCCATGGAACAAGCTCTACAGGCGAGAGAGCATCCCGGCCCCCTTCGTCCCCGAAAACTATAAGGACTTCAAGCCGATGATGACCCCCTCCTTCGACTGCGAAAACCTCGGCATCACCGAAAAGGCGGCAAAACGGCTGAAGAACTACTACTACGCCTGCGTTTCCTTCGTCGACTACCAGGTCGGCAGGATCATATC
>ONVJ01000247.1 GCA_900321265.1 uncultured Eubacteriales bacterium | reverse complement strand
GTTGTCTATCGATATCCCGAGCCCGCGAAGGAAACAGACGATCTTCATCCGCTTAAGGTCGGCGTCGGAATAAAGACGCCTTCCGCCATCCGACAGTCCCGACGGGACGACTATCCCGCGGGTGTCGTAGTACTGGACAGTCCTTACCGTCACTCCGCACAGCTTTGCGAGTTCTCCGGTCGTATATTGTGACACGGCTTTTCACCTCCTTCGCGTATATTATACAATATTACGCTGCGTCACGAGCAACAGGTTACGCAGGGGGATTTTTTAATTTTTTGCGATCTTCAGGAACTTCGCGTCGTTCATCTGCTCGTTCGTCAGGTATTCACCGTCGCGGAAGAGCGCGTAGGTCGTGACGGGAGTCGGGGCGTTCCTCGCCTCATCCCGCGTCTTAAGGTGTATCGCCCTGAAGGGTATGCCGTTGTCTGCGGCCGTCTTTTCGACTATCGGAACATACTTTCCGTTGAAGGGGCACTGGTTCGTATAGTAGAGGACGAACCCCTTTTCATCTGTGTGAGGATGCCTCGCGCATTCTTTGAAGCGCGGCTTCGGCGCGCCGGGCGAAAATGGCAGATACCACAGCTGAATGCCGTTGTCCGCCTCGTCACAGACCGAAAAGCCCTTGTGCGCGAGATATTTCGGGTCGGCGAGAAAGGGCTTCTTCTTTGCCGACGACAGTATGCAGAGGCCTAGCTTCCCTTTTTCACGGCTGTCGCGGACGCACTCTCCGATGAGATCGTTCGAGTAGCCGTGTCCCTTGAAGGAGCCCGACACCCAGAGGCAGTCGATATAGATATATCCGTCGGCATCGATCGGGTTCCATGCGAACTCGGCCGGGATGTATTCGATGAAGCACTTGCCTCTCTCGACGCTCTTAAGGAAGACGAGGCCTTCGTCGAATCTGTCCGCGAGCCAGGCCTTCTTCGACGCGACCTGAACGTCCTTGTTGTTCGATATGGCGCAGCAGATATGCTCGCTCTCAAGATTCTCTTTAGTTACCCTGATATAGTCCATTGAACCGGTCCTTCCGTTCTCTCTTCCGCAGGACACTGCGGAAGTCTCATTTTTATTCAGTCCCAAACAGGCGGTTCGGATGATTCCTGATTTCCGCAATCATTTCGGAAACAGCCTGTGTTTACTCCGCGGATCATTCTTCCACGGGAATGATTCCGAGCATCTTCCCCGCCCTCATGAGCACCGGAAGCTCGCGGTTCGCGATCAGCCTGCCGATGGGGGTGCAGGCCCGCGATTCATACTCGGCTACCGCCTCGCTGAAGCTGAGCCTCAGCGTCGACAGATGAAAATCCTCTATTTCGTCGGGCATCAGATGCCGCTCCCCGAAGGAGAGCGCCCGGCAGAGATAGTAGTTGTTTATGTTGTGCCTGTGGATGAGATTGTAATAGTCGCTCACGACGCCGATCTTCGACACGACCTCGACCTCGGCGCCGAGTTCCTCTTTCAGCTCGCGCCGGACAGCGCCCTCAAGTTCCTCTCCCGGCTCGACGCCGCCGCCCGACGTCTCGATCAGCGTCGCGCGGCCGAAAGCGTCGTTCCGCTCCGCACGGACGAAATAAAGAAAACCTTCCGTGTCGAAGACGATCGCGCGGACGATCTGACGGTCGTGATCGGTATACTCAAAGGGCCATTCGCCGTCGGACAGTTCCAGATACAGTTCTTCTTTTTCTTCCCTGCCCTTGCCGCCCCTGCCTCGGTTTTTCAGCTTTTCAAGCAGGGCAAGATAAAGAAGCCCGGTACCGCATATCAGACCCGTGAGCAGAAGGATCCACCAGAAGCAGCCCATGAAGGGCAGTCTGTCCGAAAAGCCGAAGGCTCCGGCGGGGCTTCCCCAGTTGAGGAAGAAATAGGGATAGTTGTTCCCCGGGGAGAACTCCCATCCTGCCGCAAAGCCTATGCCCGCGTAGATTACGTAGGAAAAGGGCGGGATAAGGACAAAGAGCAGGTCATGCTTTTTCAGTTCTCCCTGGCGGCAGCTGACGAAGAGATCGGCGACCGACGCTGCGGGGACTATCACGTGCGTCAGGATATTGGGCAGGCTCCAGGCGGCCTTCCACATCGTCGGCGCCAGGACGAAGCAGAACACCGCTCCGGTGAGTGTGATCGCGACCGCCATGACGAGTCTGACGACATACCAGGCGCCGGGGACAGGCTTTTTTCTGAGCAGCAGGACGGCTCCGGCTGCCGATACCGCCGCGGCAAAGAGGTTCGACTGTATCGTGAAATACATAAAGACGGTTCCGCCGCCCATGAAGACATGGCGTCCGGAGGCCGCGCTGAGCACCGTTCCGGCGACCGCAGCGGCGAAGACGACCGCCTTCAGGATCAGCGATATGATTCTGTCTTTTTTTGATATCATCTGTTTTTACCGTTTTTCAATCAGTTGAATGGGCACGGGAAACCGAGTTCTTCCGTCATATTCCGGGATGACTTCGCGGCTCATCCGCCGGCAGCATGGCCATGACCGCGGTATAGCCCCCCGTGATCAACGCCGCGGCGATGATGACCGGCCAGGTTATCTTAAGCGAACCGAAACACTTCCGGACCGCGGATGTTATCTTTTTCACGAACCGTCCTCCGCTTTCCCTATTTCACGAGCTGCCCCGGCAGCTTCAGCTTCACCTTCGGCGGAAAGCTCCTGTCGAACTCTTCGCACTCCGCCTCGTCGACATAGTACCCCGCAGGAGTCTGATATATTCCCCCGGCGGCATTGTCGAGATACCCGGGTCTCAGCTCGCGGCAGAGGAAGAACGACGCGTCGGCGCCCTCGGGCAGATCGTGGTATTTTATCCCGAACTTCGACGCGTAATCGAACCCGCTCCCGCCGTAAAAGCCGATGTTGCCCTCGAAGAGCACCGCTCCGAAGCCCATCGCGGAGGCGGCCTCGAGCGAGTAATCGAGCAGCTTTCTGCCGTATCCCTGCCGTTTGAGACCGTTTGCGATACAGATCGGGCCCATCGTGAGCACGGGGATCTCCCAGCCGCTCTCCTTTACGATGACGGTCTTCATGAAGATGTTCTGACCGATGATCCTCCCGTCCTTTTCCATGACGACGTCGAGATCGCGGACGAAAGCTTCGTCGTCGCGAAGAAGGTGGATAACATAGTGTTCGAGGCAGCCGGGCCGGTAGACGTTCCAGAAGGATTCCCTGACGAGCTCTTCGACCTCTCTGTGATCCTCATCCCTCTCGGGTCGTATGACGAACCCCTTTTCTTCGTCGGTGCGAAGGGCTTCCGCCCTGAGAAAGTGTTCGAACCGGCTCTTCAGCAGCGGGATCCCGTCTTCGATCCACCATTCGCCGCTGACGCCGCCCGACGTCATTCCGCCGTGGGCGAAGCGGTCCACTATGATGAATTCGCTCCACGCCCCCGTCATTTCCTTTTTGTTTCCGGACAGCGAATAGAATTCTTTTTTTATGAAGCGCTCAAGGTCGTCCGGAGTCGCGATATCCTCTTTTCCGTCGATCAG
>ONVJ01000249.1 GCA_900321265.1 uncultured Eubacteriales bacterium | reverse complement strand
TGGGGAGATGATCTTTGATCTTATGAGACAGTGAAAAAGAACAGAGAGTTTTGTCTGATCCGCCGGAAGCCCGGATATGCGGAAGACAGTTCCGTGATCGTCAGTCAAAGGCTTTGACGATCGATCTTATGGCTGAGAGAAGTTCGGCATCCCCGGCATTCTCCGCGAGTTTTTCGGCTTTTTCTGCGAGCTCCGTGACCCTTCTGAATCTTCTCGCCATGCCTAGCTTCGACTCGAGGGAAAAGAGCTCCTCCGAGGCCTTGACTACGATATCCCGGACTCCCTGGCGGGAGATACCTATCTCCGACGCGATCTCGGAGAGCGACATGTCCTCGTTATAGTACATGTCCACGACCGCTCTGCGCCTTTCCGAGAGAAGCGGACCGTAAAAGTCTAGCAGATATCCGGCTTCGGTTCTGTTTTCTATCATACCGGTATTCCCCCGTCTCATTCGGAAGTGCTGCGTGTAAAGTGCTTTACTTTACACATTATATCACAGGAGGTTATCGATGTCAAGTTTTTTTTGGAAAAATACAAAGTTATGGTGTTTATTGCAAAAAAAGGCTGTTTAAAAACCTTGATTTTTTAACAGCCCCGCATCTGTCAAGGCATGGCCCCGCACCGAGAAAAACCTCGCAGGGTTGTTCAAAAAAACGTAGCGCGAGTTTTGGAACAGCCCCATCTCCGACGGAAATTGCAGCTCTGAAAAGGAATTGCGTTATCAACTCGAGGATGACAGGAAGGGTTTTCTCTCTGCAGCGCTGTTTCCACTTGATTTTTCCCGCAAAAGTGATATAATAATATAAATAATTCTATGATTAACAGAAAGAAGTACAACCTATCGGCTTGACATGCAGGTATTGCTAGCAATCTCGGTAGCCCTGGCCGCAGGCCTCGCGCTCTCACGTCCCGCAAAGAAACTCAACATCCCGGCGGTCACCGCCTATCTTGTCGCGGGGATCCTGATCGGTCCCTTTTGCATCGGAAGGATCGGTGTTCCCGGACTCGGATTCAACACTCTCGCAGAGGCTGATGCTCTCGGTGTCCTCAGCGATGTCGCTCTCGGATTCATCGCTTTCGCTATAGGCAACGAGTTCCGTATGAAGGATATAAAGGCGATCGGAAAACAGGCTGCAGTCATCGGTATTTTCCAGGCAGTCACCGCAACGCTTTTCGTCGACGCGGCACTCATAGCTCTTCATTTTATCTTTCCTTCGAAGATATCCGTCTCGATGGCGATCACGCTTGGAGCCATCGCCTCCGCAACCGCGCCCGCAGCAACACTGATGGTGGTACGTCAGTATAAGGCCAAGGGAAAGGTTACCGGCCTTCTTCTTCCAATCGTCGCTCTTGATGACGCGGTCGGACTCGTTGTGTTTTCGGTCTCGCTTGGAATCGCGAAGGCTCTGGGGTCGCCCGAGATCGATGTTCTGTCGGTCGCCGTCAATCCGGTCATCGAGATACTCGCGTCGCTACTTCTGGGTTCCGCGATAGGGGCGGCTTTCTCCCTCTGCGAGAGATTTTTCGAATCGAGGAGCAAGCGGCTCGCGCTGGCGGTCACAGCTGTCATCATGACCGTGGCGCTGTCGCAGCTGGTCATACCGATCGGCAGACTCGAAATAGGTTTTTCGCCCCTGCTTGCCTGCATGATGCTGTCGACAGTCTTCTGCAACATCTGTCCTTTCTCCCCCGAGATAATGGACAGGCTAGACAGATGGACCGCGCCTCTCTTCATCCTCTTCTTCGTAATAAGCGGTGCCGAGCTTGATCTGACCGTGTTTTCGGATCTCGCGATCGTGCTCATAGGGATCGTATACATCCTTTTCCGTTCTGCGGGGAAGTATTTCGGAGCAAGATGGAGCTCGGATATGACGCATTGCGACGCAAACGTCAGAAAATATCTTGGCCTTACCCTTCTGCCGCAGGCCGGTGTCGCGCTGGGAATGGCCAACAGCGTCGAAATGCTCGGTGCCGACGGCGCGATAATAAAGAATATCGTTCTGTTCGGAGTGCTCATCTATGAGCTCGCCGGACCTGTCATCACCAAGGCCGCGCTTGAAAAGGCGGGCGAGATCACCCGAAAGCCGGAGGGCAAGACAGCCAGAAAGAACCCGCCTCAGTCTGTATAAATATCAATAGCCGGAGGATCTGAAAATGATCAAAGAAAACCAAAGAAGTATTCCGGTCGGAATGACCCTGATCACACTTCTGCTTGCTTCTCTCATTATTCTCGCTTCATGTTCGGAAATATCTGAAAACAGCTCTGAGACTTTTCCTGATTCTACCGCTGCGGCAGCCTCTGCAGAGACAACGGCTAGTATTTACGACGAATACGGCTATATCC
>ONVJ01000251.1 GCA_900321265.1 uncultured Eubacteriales bacterium | reverse complement strand
GCAGTTGACGGCGTCCTTCTCGGAATAGATGCGGATGGTCTTGCCGTCGACGGTGATGGTGCCGGCCTCGTCGTCGGCGGTCACGTCATGATCGTATCTTCCCTGGCAGGAGTCGTACTTGAGAAGATGGGCGAGCATCGTGGGGCTGGTGAGGTCGTTGATGGCTACGACGGTGTAGCCCTTCGCGCCGAACATCTGGCGGAAGGCAAGGCGTCCGATTCTGCCGAAGCCGTTGATTGCAACTTTTACTGACATTTCTGGATTTCCTCCGTTTATTTGTTTTAATATATTCACTTCAACACGGTCTTGCTCAAATCGCAAAACCACCGTATATTATACTCGATTTTGGGAAAATATACAAGACTTTTCTGCCAAAAATAATGAAAATCACCGAAAAAAAGCCTGCGACAGAGCGATCGGGCAGGAAAGCGGAACTCAATCCGGGCTTTTTTTGCGCGTCGCGAGTCTGAATCTTACAAGATCTGGGAGCCTTCTGAGCCTTGAGGGCTCGCGGAGCATCCTCCAGAGCCATTCGAGCTTCAGCTTTATGAAGAGCCCCGGCGCCCGCCCGATCCTGCCCGACCAGACGTCGACGGCTCCGCCGAGACAGACGGCGGCTCCGACGCCTCCCAGCCTGCCGGCATTTTCGTCAAGCCACTTTTCCTGTTTAGGCGAGCCGAGACAGACGGCAAGCAGTCCGGGAGAGAGGGATGCGATCCTCCCCGGAAGACCGGGATCCGAAAGACCGCCGTATCCGTCCGCCGTCCCGCAGACCTCAAGCCCGGGGATCAGACGCCCGAGACGTTCGGCCGCCTCGGCGGCCCGCCCCGGCTTTCCGCCGAGTATGAAGAGACTCCTTCCCAGACGCGGCAGCTCTTTTATTACATCGAATGCCGTGTCGATCCCGGCGGCGCGTCCGGGCAGCGGATCGCCGAGGCGCCGGGAGGCCGAAAGGATGCCCGTCCCGTCGGCGAGAACGAGGTCTGCCCCGTTAATGATCCGCATAAGATCCGGGTCGCGGAGGGCGTCGCTCACCATGAGAGGATTCGGGGTGACGACGAAGAGCGGGGAAGGGGAGCCGGAATCAATCGCGCGGAGGATGCGCTCCGCCGCCTCCGCCTGCGTCAGACGGTCGAAGCCGACGCCGAGGATCACCGAGCGCCCGCACGTGGCGGCACCGGATGAAGAAGCTGTCTCTTTTTTTCTGTTCTGTCCGCTTTCGCAGTCTTTCATTGCTCCTCCCCAAGCTGATCCGCGGAGACAACGCGTCTTTCGATAAATTACTATAAATAATTTTAGCATATTCCGGGCAGTTTCGCAACACTCTTTTCACAAAAACGGGGAAACTGACGGCAGCGCTCCTTCGCAAAGAGCCGGTCTGCGCCGGGGCAGCCGGAGCGGACGGGTCGGTTCCCCTGGGAGAGGCTGCGAGGAAACCGGGAATGAGAAAGGACACGGAACTACGTAAAATGACGCAGAAGCATGTAGAACGTGAAAAAAGACAAAATCCTGTTAAATTTATTGAAAGTTTACCGAAAATGTGATATCATATAAAGTAAGATCAGTGTTTCCGTTTTTTGCGGTTTTTGAGAGGTCATTGCTTATGAAGACAGAGGTCCGCGTCAGACTGACAAGGGGAGCATCGCTTCCCGAATACGCAACTCCGGGATCGGCAGCCGTCGATCTCCGCGCCGCGCTCGAGGGCGGGAGCGCCCTGATAATGCCCGGCGAGAGGAAGATGATCCCCACCGGGCTGGCAATCTCACCCGACGCTGGGGCAGGAATCGTCGCCGTCGTCGCCGCCAGGAGCGGACTCGCGACAAAGAAGGGGATATGCCTCGCCAACGGGATCGGAGTTATCGACTCCGACTACCGCGGGGAGATCTTCGTCACCCTTGTCAACATGTCGGGGGAGCCCTTCACCGTCGAGGACGGCGACCGGATCGCCCAGATGATGTTCATGCCTGTCGTTCAGGCCTCATTCCTCGAGGCGGCCAGTCTTGACGAAACGGTCCGCGGAGAGGGCGGCTTCGGCCACACCGGCGTAAAATAAATGGACCGTCTGATACTTGCCTCGGGATCTCCGAGGAGAAGGGAAATACTGACCTCCGCGGGAGTCGCCTTCACCACGGCGGTGTCTGACGCCGACGAAAAGATCCGCCGCGGCACGCTTCCCGCCGACGCCGCGCTCATTCTCGCCTGCAAAAAGGCCTCCGCGGTCGCTTCAGCGTACGGCGGGGAAGAGGGAGTATACGTCCTCGGAGCCGACACCGTCGTCGACGTCGACGGCGAGATCTTCGGCAAACCCCGCGGAAGGGCGGAGGCGATAAGGATGATATCCGCGATATCGGGGCGGACGCACCTCGTCCACACCGGGATATGCGTCGTTTCGGGAGGCCGCTCCGCCGGCGTCTGCGAGACGACGAGGGTGACGGTCGACCGCATATCCGAAGAGGAGATCGCCGCCTACGCCGACACCGCGGAGCCATACGACAAGGCCGGCGGCTATGCCGTCCAGGGCAGGTTCGCCGTCTATATCCGCGGCATAGCGGGAGACTACTTCAACGTCATGGGACTTCCGGTGAGAGCACTCGACCGCCTGCTTCGGCGCGAGTTCGGGATCAGCCTGGCATCCTTCCCCGCCGGGGAGCCCTCCCCGCGGAACTGAACAGTTAAGACAGATCGGAAAATACAGTCAAGATGTCCAAAGTTTTAGGAGTCGATCTGGGTACCTCGAATACCCTGATCTATGTCAAAGGAAAAGGAATAGTCCTCCGGGAACCTTCTGTCGTTGCCATCGACAAACAGCGCAAAAAGGTGCTCGCGGTCGGTGAGGAGGCAAAGAAGATGCTGGGCAAGACGCCCGGCGGCATCGACGCCCAGTTCCCGCTGAAGGACGGAGTTATAGCCGATTTCGATATCACCGCGAGGATGCTCGCGAATTATTTCTCGAAGATCCACGCCCGCGGAATACTCTCGCTTCCCGCCGTGCTCGTCAGCATACCCCAGGGGGTCACCGAGGTCGAGCGCAGGGCTGTCGAGGACGCCAGCTACGAGGCCGGCGCCAAGGAAGTGGCGCTGATACCCGAGCCGGTCGCCGCCGCGATCGGGGCCGGGATGAACATCACCGAGCCGAAGGGATCGATGATCGTGAACATCGGCGGAGGAACGACCGAGGTCGCCGTGCTCAGCCTCATGGGAGTGGTGGTGTCATCCTCGACCAAGGTCGCCGGGAATCAGTTCGACGAGGCGATAGTCCAGTATATGCGGGACGAGCACAAGCTCCTCATCGGCCGGTCGACGGCGGAGCTCCTCAAGAAGAGGATCGGATCGGTCCATCCCTCGTCGGATACCGGAGAGCTGGACGTCAGGGGGAGCAACCTCAGATCGGGTCTGGCGTCGTCGGTGACGATAACCTCCGCACAGCTGAGAAAAGCCCTCTACAACCCGGTCCAGCAGGTCATCGAGGTGATCAGGCGGACGCTTGCCATGACTCCGCCCGAGCTGTCATACGACATACTCGAAAGAGGGATAATGCTCGCGGGAGGAGGCGCTCTCCTCGGGGGATTCCCCAGGCTCATCGGAGAGAGGACGGGCGTCAAGGTGGCTGTCGCGAAGCAGCCGCTTGAAAGCGTGGCGAGGGGACTCGGCAGGCTTGCCGAGGGTACCGGAGACTATGATTTCGAGTTCAGGGCGCGCTGAACTCTCCCAGTTCCCCAAAAGAACCGGGCCCGCCGGGCCCCGACCTGATGGTTTGATATGAACGGATTAAAAAAGTTTTTTACAAGCAAATTTTTCATAGTCTCACTCGCGGTGGCGGTCCTCGTGTCGATCGTCCCCTCGGTCCTTTATTTTATGGGCCAGGGGGATTATGTCAAGGCGACCGTCCAGCTTCTGGCGACGCCCTTCCAGTGGTGCTTCACTAAGGTCGGTGAGGGGATCGACGGATATGTGGTCTACTTCCGCAGGATGTCAGGTCTGTTTGAGGAGAACCGGGAACTGAAGACCGAGCTTGAGGAGAACCGGGAAAAGGTGTATGACGCCGAGCTGGTCAGGGAGGAGAACGAGTTTCTCAGAAAGTATCTCGGCATCAAGGCCGAGCACAGCGATTTCACCTTCCAGGACGCTTCTGTCATCGGCAGGGAGTCCACCAACTACAGGACCGAGTACACCCTTTCTAAGGGAAGCATGCACGGCATTGAGAAGAACATGCCGGTGATAACCTCAGACGGTCTTGTCGGATATGTCACCGAGGTCGGACCGACATACTGCAGAGCCGTTCCGGTCACCGAGAACGCGAAGTCTGTCGGCGCCTACATCGAGCGTTCCGGAACGCTCGGAGTGGTCGAGGGAAGCTATTCGCTGAGCTTTGGACATCTCTGCCTGATGTCGTACATAGATCCCGAATCGGATATCCGCGTGGGAGATGTGGTGACAACTTCTGGGGTCGGGAGCATATATCCGAGAGGCCTTGATATCGGCGTGATCACCGAGGTCGGAATTGACGAGGGAACAAGGACCCTTATCGCAACGGTAAAGCCTTTCGCGGATTTTGACAATATATCGAGAGTGATGATCGTGACCTCCTACGAGCTGTATTCGGAGTGAGCGGAGATGGAAATACAGAGTCAGCAGTCGGGTCCCTTTTCAAAACGGACCGTCGGAATGATCATTCTGGACACCCTTCTCATATTCACCTGCGGTGTCATCCAGACCTCCTTCTTTCCCGCGCTCAGCATCTTCCGCGCCTCCCCCGATCTGCTGCTCTCGGCAGTGATCGGCCTCGCCGTCTGGCAGGGCGAAAAATCCGGTGCGGTATCCGGGATCGGCGCAGGGATAATGGCGATGTCTCTCGGTGGAGCGGGGACCGCCCTTCTTCCGGTTTTTTACATGCTTTCGGGATATCTGACCGGGATAATCGCGAAGATCAACTTTAAAAACAACCTGCTGTCATGGTTCATCTACATGACCGCGGCGGCTTTTTCCAGATCTCTCTTCAGTTTTCTTTACTCGCTGTTCGCCCTCCGCGACTCGAACATGCTCGTCACCTTCGCCTATATCGTCATACCCGAGTTCTTTATGACGGTAGCCTTCTCTGTGATCAACTACTATCTCGCAAAGCTCTGCTCGGTCATCCCGGGAAAGAAAAGCGAGCACGAATAACAGCAGCAAAAAATGAACTATCAGAACGACCGGGAATCTAATGAATACCGCGTTGCGAGGCGCTCCTTCACTGTTATCGGCTTTGCCTGCGCCGGAGTGCTCGCTCTCAACTACGGCCTGAACGCCGCCGTCATAGGCATCTGCGGCAGGCTGTCCGGAAAGGGGATCATCCCCGAAGGGCTGTTCGCCGAGGGAAGTCTGTCAAGGCTTCTGCTCGTCACCCTTACCGGCTTCGGGATCGCGCTGCCTCTCGCGGCTTTTGCCGTGAAAAAACTGCTTCCGGCCCCGGCCTCAGACGGGGGATCGGGTCTCACTTCGGCTCCGTACGAGCTCTTCTGCGTCGTATTTACGCTTGCATTCATCGGTTCGAACACCGGCGGATTTTTCGACTCGCTGATAAAGACATCTTCGGATAGCGGCTCCTCCTCCGGGATGCCCGCGGGCGCCGCCGGGACGGCGGTATATTTTGCCGTTATCGTCATAATCGTCCCGCTTGCGGAGGAATTCTTCTTCCGGAAGGTGCTGATCGACGCTCTTTCACCATGGGGAGACGCCGCGGCGATCTTCTTTTCGGCGCTTTTCGGAGCTCTCTATCACGGAAACATCACGAGCATCTTCACAGCCTTCTTTGAGGGGCTCGCGCTCGGATATCTCTACGCAAAAAAACGTAAACTGATTTATCCCGTCGCCGTCCGCGCGGCGGTGAACCTGATCGCCGGCTTCCTACCCTCGGTCGTTCTCGCCTATGTCGCAGACATCGACGAGGTAAACGAGATCTCGCTCCGGTTTGCGGAACTGACATCCCGGCTTCCGGGATCGGCCGCCGAACTCAAGGCATTCCTGCCCGAGCTTTCCTCTGCGATGCCGGGGATACTTGCCGTCAGCGCGGTCAACGCGGTCATCGGAGGGATCGCCTTCGCCGGGTTCTTTCTGCTTGTCTCGGGACTGCGCAGGATAAGGCTCGATCCCGGGACGATGCGTCTGAAGAGGAAGGAAATAGGGAGCACCGTCTTTCTGTCGCCCGGAGTGCTCGCCTTCATCCTGCTTTCGATACTGATCACGGTGCTGTCATACAGCTCGTTC
>ONVJ01000254.1 GCA_900321265.1 uncultured Eubacteriales bacterium | reverse complement strand
TAGGGGGTCGCGGGAGCCGAGCCGCCCCAGATGGAGGAGCATCCGGTGGCGTTCGAGATGTACATCCTCTCGCCGAAGAGCTGTGTGATTATCCTGGCGTAGGAGGTCTCGGCGCATCCGGCGCAGGAGCCCGAGAACTCAAGCAGCGGCTGCTTGAACTGGCTTCCCTTGACGGTGGTGTTGATGATCTCGGGCTTCTCAGAGACGTTCTCGACGGCGTAGTCGAAGGCGGCCTGCTGGAAGAGTCCGTTCTCCTGGAGATCCATGATGATCGCCGATTTGGCGTTCGCGAGCTTCGCGGCGGCCTTTGCGGCGGTCTTGGCGTCGTATTCGGGATGCTCGGCGGCCACGGCCTTGCCGGCGTCGGCGATCGCCTTGTTGGTGACCGGGCAGGCCTTGACGCAGAGGGTACATCCCATGCAGTCGAGAGCCGAGACGGCCATCGTGAATTTATAATTGGTCTTGAGGACCGGCTTCGCGGCAAAGAGGGTTCCCTCGGGAGCCGCGGCGGCCTCTTCCTCGGTCATCGCGAAGGGTCTGATCGCGGCGTGCGGGCAGACGAACGCGCAGTTGTTGCACTGTACGCAGTTCTCGGGCTTCCAGACCGGCACGAAGACGGCGACGCCGCGCTTCTCGTATGCGGCCGCGCCCTGCGGGAAGGTGCCGTCGGCGCATCCGCGGAAGGCGGATACGGGCAGCGCGTCTCCGCGCATCGAGTCGACGGGATCGACGATCTCGTTGACGAAGTTCACAAGATCCTTACGCTTGCCGGTGGCTTTCGCCTTCGGAGCGTCGTCGGCGCAGGTCGCCCATTCCTTCGGGACGTCGACCTTTACGAAGGCGTCGGCGCCGGCGTCGATGGCGGCGTAGTTGAGATCGACGATGGCCTGACCCTTCTTGATGTAGGACTTGTACGCCATCTTCTTCATGTAGCCGATGGCCTCATCCTTCGGAAGGATGTTGGCGAGAGCGAAGAAGGCAGACTGGAGAACGGTGTTCTTGACCTTTCCGTTGCCGATCTTCTTGAGGGCGATGCCGGTGCCGTCGATGATGTAGAAATTGATCTTATTGGCGGCGATGTACTTCTTGACGGCGGAGGGCAGATGCTCGTCAAGCTCTTCGGGCTTCCAGGCGCAGTCGAGGAGGAAGGTCCCGCCCGGCTTGACGTCCTGGACCATGTCGTACTTCGTCAGGTATGCCTGGTTGTGGCAGGCGACGAAGTCGGCCTTGGTGATGTAGTAGGGGCTCTTGATGACGTTGTCGCCGAATCTCAGGTGGGAGATGGTGATGCCGCCCGTCTTCTTCGAGTCATACTGGAAGTAGGCCTGGATGTATTTGTCGGTGTGGTCGCCGATGATCTTGATCGAGTTCTTGTTGGCGCCGACCGTTCCGTCGCCGCCGAGGCCCCAGAACTTGCAGGAGATGGTCCCCTTGGCAGCGGTGTCGGGGCAGGCCTTTTCTTTGAGGGAGAGGCCGGTGACGTCGTCGACGATGCCGATGGTGAAGCCGTTCTTCGGCTTCTTGAGGTCGAGGTTGTGATATACCGCGAAGATGGAGGAGGGCGGGGTGTCCTTCGAGCCGAGTCCGTAGCGTCCGCCGACGACCTTTATGTCGCCTCTGCCGTTCTGGGCGAGAGCGGTCACGACGTCGAGGTAGAGAGGCTCGCCGAGGGAGCCGGGCTCCTTCGTCCTGTCAAGGACGGCGATCGATTTGACCGTCTCGGGGATGGCGGCGATGAGGTGCTTCGCCGAGAAGGGCCTGTAGAGTCTGACCTTTACGAGGCCGACCTTTTCGCCGTGGGCGTTGAGCCAGTCGATGACTTCCTCTGCGACGTCGCAGACCGAACCCATGGCGACGATGACCTTTTCGGCATCGGGAGCGCCGTAGTAGTTGAAGAGCTTATAGTCGGTGCCGAGCTTTTCGTTGACCTTATTCATGTACTTCTCGACGATCGCTGGGAACTTGTCGTAGTATTCGTTGCAGGCCTCGCGGTGCTGGAAGAAGATGTCGCCGTTCTCGGCCGAGCCGCGGAGTACCGGGTGCTCGGGATTGAGGGCTCTCTGTCTGAATTCCCTGATGGCGTCCCAGTCGACCATGTCCTTGAGATCGTCAAGATCCCAGACCTCGATCTTCTGGATCTCGTGGGAGGTCCTGAAGCCGTCGAAGAAGTTGAGGACGGGGACTCTGCCGCTGATGGCGGCGAGGTGGGCGACGGCGCCGAGGTCCATGATCTCCTGCTGGTTGGTCTCTGCCAGCATCGCGTAGCCGGTCTGACGGCAGGCGTAGACGTCCGAGTGGTCGCCGAAGATGTTAAGGGCGTGAGAGGCGACGCAGCGTGCGGACACGTGGATGACACCCGGGAGCAGCTCGCCGGCCATCTTGTACATGTTCGGAATCATCAGGAGCAGGCCCTGGGAAGCTGTATAAGTTGTCGTCAGAGCTCCGCCAGCGAGCGATCCATGAACTGCACCGGAAGCGCCGCCTTCGGACTGCATTTCCACAACCTTGACTTCCTGACCGAACATGTTCTTTTTGCCTTTAGCTGCCCAGTCATCCGTTACTTCTGCCATTACAGAGGAAGGCGTGATCGGATAGATGGCTGCGACTTCTGTAAAAGCATATGACGCGTACGCGGCGGCTGTATTGCCGTCCATTGTTTTCATATGTTTTTCCGACATCATTTACTCCTTTGATATCTAAATTAATATTTTCAGGGAAACGCTGATCCAGGAATCGCGGACAAGACTTCCTGTAACAATCCCATCTCTATTCAGTGTTTCCTAAAGGGAAATTATCCGCGCAGGAAAACTGTTTTACCACCGGAAAAACTATTCCTGAATCCACATCTGATGATCTGCCGGAGCCGGTTTTTCCGGTAACAAAATACGAGCGCCGCAACGCCCGTTTCATGTCCTCATTTTCATGCGCTTTTGAATAATATGTATTATATAATAATTTAATACACTATCGTAGTCAAATACGAATTATCAAGTATACAATATATTTTTGATTTTTCGTTTAACGGATCCCTGTTTTCCTGCTTCCCCTCCTGCAGACTGCGTAATCCATGTCAGTCACCACAGGCATACCCGGATAGATCCGTCAAAACTGCTCCGGGCATGCTTTTTTAATTCTTTGTTAATCAAAGCAAACGGTGTACACCCACGTCAATAATTAGCAAGTATCATTCCTTTTCCCAGAGAAGTAATTTAATCCCGCTCTCAACAGATTTCTATAATACAACATAAAACCTTCAAATG
>ONVJ01000255.1 GCA_900321265.1 uncultured Eubacteriales bacterium | reverse complement strand
TCAAACGGGCAAAAACGCCGCGGTCTCGCGGCGAGCAATTGCTCGTCGGCTAGTTAAAAAAATCGCGTAGCGAGTTTTTTAACAGCCCCATAACCGCATACCGTTTGGGTGTTCCCCCGGGGCCAATGGCCAAGAACATTATACAACAATTTGCGTGAAAAGTCAATAATATATTAAAATATTATTAAAAGTTTAGACGCAATCAATTAAAATAATTCCGGTGCTTCTCAACTGAGAAAAAGCAGGATACCTTTTTATTGACACGCAGGTTTTTTAAATGTATAATTATGTATAATTATTTAAAGAGCATTCCGGCTGTCGCCGCGAAAGGAGGCAATGATCTTGAAAAAGCCGCTTCTTATCTTCATCTGCATCATCGTCGCCGTCATGCTGGCTGCATGCGACATCAACGTCTCTCTGAACCCATCCGGTACCGGCTCTGAGGAGATACCGGCCACTTCCGATACCTCTCCCTCCGATACGACCGCCTCGCCCGAGGAGTCGTCCGGACCCGAGGATACGACGGCGTCACCCGATACTTCAAATACGCCCGGAACGACGAAGGAACCCGAAACGACGGCGCTTCAGGTCGACGAGGTCACCGAGTGCGGCATCACCGTCCGCGGACCCTCGGTCACAGTAATGAGCATCGGCGTCTTCTCGCTGCAGAAGGGCGGCGAATACTATATCACCGGCACCGCATCCGAGGGCATGGAGGTCGCGATCAGCGTATACGCCCCCGCCGCCGATGAAGTGGTTCTGCACATTAAGGACCTTAAGATACCCAACACCGGCCTGTGCGCCTTTCAGATGATCAGCGCGGCGGCCGTTACGCTCGACTTTTCCGGCGACTCTCTCATCCAGAACAAGGGTATGACCGGCAACGACGACTTCGGCACCGATTTCGACTCGACCTACTCCGCGGTCATGTCAAAGGTCCCGCTCACCATTACCGGAAATGGTAAGCTTGAGATCGGCGCGACACGCGCTCCCGCGGTCTACGTCCGCTCGTTGCTCTCTGTCCGCGACGCCGACCTTCTCAACGTTTCCTCCTCCAAGGAGAGCATCAAGGCATTGGGAGTGAGCATCAAAGATTCCAGCCTCGAGATCTACGCTGACAGCGAGGGCATCGCCTCTCTGTCTTCGGGCACCCTTCCGGCGGGAGCCGCCGGCGCGCCCGGCTTTGTTTCGATCGACGGAAGCGAGATCCGCATGGAGGCGGTAACGACCGGCATCCTCGCCGAGGGAGGAATAACCGTCATCGACAGCGGTATCAGCATAAATATGTCCGACCTGTATGAGGACGGCACGGGCGTGTTCGCCTACGGGACAGCCAGATTCAACTGCGAAATTCTCATCATCAACAGTCCCCGATACGGGGTTTACGCCGCCTCAAAGGACGGAGTCCCGGGCAGGATCGTGATCGAGAGCGGAGAGTATCCCCTGACGTGCGGACAGAGCTGCCTCTGTGCAGACTCGTCGATAGAGGTAAGCGGCGGCAAGCTGATGTTTTATGAATCCCGTTTCGCCTTCGCGGCAGAGACCCTCGCCCTCTCGGGATCCGAATATGAGATCTCGGCGATCTACGACGTCGCGCGGGTCGAGAGCAGCTTTACGATGAAGGACTGCAAAATGAAAGCCACTGTCACCGGCGACGTGACTCCGACAAAGAAGAACTCCTTCACCATGGAGAACAGCGTCGTCAGGCTCGAGACAAAAAATCCCGGCGCCGTCTTCGGACTTCCCTCCGCATGCAAATACATTTCCGGCACCTTCGTCTTCCTGGGAGAATACTACGACGCACCTGACGGCACCACAGACATGCCCGTCGCGTATTTTAAGAACCTTGTCCTGCCCGGAAAAGTCGATTACACCCTCGGCAGCACGAAGGGCACGGCGACCTTCTCCCCCTGGTCGGATCACACTGCCGGATGGATCTGCAGCGACATCCTTGCTGTCGGAGAGCCCTGCTACATCACTCCCTTCCACGGGACCGACTACAGATGGCTCCAGGACTCGGTGTCAAAGGACATCTCCCCTAAGGGCTGACCTTTCCCGCTTTATCAAAAAGGATTCAGGACAGCATACCGAAACAGCAGCAATTCATAATCAGGAGGACATCCCCTATGATCTTCTCGTTCTTTCTTCAGATCAGCAACCATATGTGGGCCGATCAGTACACTGTAAGGATGCCATGGAGCCACCAGGATCCCTGGTCGCCGAACAACAACATCGACCTTGACGTCTTCGACCGGACGCTCGATTTCATCGCCGAG
>ONVJ01000256.1 GCA_900321265.1 uncultured Eubacteriales bacterium | reverse complement strand
AGCTGCTGGACCAGGCGCAGGCCGGCGACAACATCGGCGCCCTGCTGCGCGGCATCCAGCGCAATGAAGTCGAGCGCGGCCAGGTTCTGGCGAAGCCCGGCTCCATCCATCCGCATTCCAAGTTCATCGGCCACGTTTACGTCCTTACCGAAAAAGAAGGCGGCCGTCAGAAGCCCTTCTTTGCAGGTTATCGTCCTCAGTTCTACTTCAGAACCACCGACGTTACCGGCACCATCGAGCTTCCCGCCGATGTCGAGATGTGCCGCCCTGGTGACAACGTGACCTTCACCGTCGAACTCATCACCCCCATCGCCTGCGAGAAGGGACTCCGCTTCGCTATCCGTGAAGGCGGCAGAACCGTCGGTTCGGGCGTCGTTGCCGAGATCATCGAATAAGGGTCAATAACCCAGACAATGCATCTGACATTGCCGGGCGCGCCACCGGCGCGCCCGGCAGTTCAGGTATAACTATTATTATTATTCGGGAACTGTGAGATCCAGTACCGGCGGTATAGTCCGCGAACCGTCCTCCGAGGGGGGACGGCCGAGCATGTGAGATCCATGCACCGACCGTAAAGTCGGGACGGGAGAATATAACGAAAGAGCGGATATTTTTCATCCTCCGGCGTCTTTTTCGCGGCTTCTCCCCCTGAGAATAGGGGATTTTTTTATGAAAAAAGACAGATTTAATATCCGTCATACCGTGCTTGCCGCGCTTTTCGCGGCTCTTGCCTATGTTGCCACGCTGGTCCTTCATATCAAGGTTGCCGGCTTTCTCACCTTTGACGCAAAGGACGCCGTCATCTGTTTCGCCGGCATGCTGCTGGGGCCCGGCTGGTCCGCCGCCATCACACTTGTGGTGGCGACAGTGGAGATGACGTCGGTCAGCGAGACGGCATTTCTCGGATGGATTATGAATGTTGCCTCGTCATTGGCCTTTTCATTGACCGGGTGCATATTCTACCGACGTTTTCGCAAATTCTGGAGCGCGATAGCAGGTCTGGGGCTCTCGGTCCTCTGTCAGACCTCGGTCATGATGGTGATGAATCTTCTCATCACCCCCATCTACACCGGGATGTCGGCTGCGGAAGTCGCTAATATGATACCGAAGCTGCTGCTCCCCTTCAATCTTCTTAAATCGCTCCTGAACGCCTCTCTGGTCATGGCGATCTACAAGCCTCTTTCGGTCGCGCTGAAACGGAGCGGGATCATGGGAAGAGAAGAAGGCGAAGGCGCAAAAGAAGAGAAGCCGCGTATCAGTGCGGGCAGAACGGCGCTCGTGATCATATCCGCTCTTGCCGTTGCCGCGGCCTGCGTCGCCATTCTGATTCTTGTCATGAACGGACAGTTCAGCTGGAAATAATCCAAATAATCATAAATCTGCAAAAAAGGAATTTCACCGATGATCGAGGCAATAGAAAACTTTTTCGTGAATTCCGTCGGAAAGGAGCTCGGCGTCTTCATCTGTTCGATGATACCGGTCATCGAACTCAGAGGCGGGATCCCGCTCGGCGCCGCGCTCGGACTCCCCTGGTGGGAAAGCTACCTGCTTGCCGTCGCCGGGAACATGGTCCCGGTGCCGATAATCCTGCTTTTCGTAAGAAAGTTCATATCCTGGATGTCAGCTTCAAAGGTGAGATTCTTCAACAAGATCGCGTCTTTTCTCGAGCGGAAAGCCGAGAAGAATCGCGGAAAGATAGAAAAATACGCATTTTGGGGCATATGCCTGTTTGTGGCGGTGCCGCTCCCGATCACCGGAGCCTGGACCGGCGCGCTGGTCTGCGCCACTATCGGTGAAAAGGTCTGGCGGGCGCTCGTATCATGCTTCATAGGCGTTTGCATAGCCGGGGTTATAATGACTCTGGCGTCCTACGGCGTGGTCGCCGCGCTCAATTTCCTTGTCTGAGCCGATTAAGGCACAGGCAGGACGAATACAACCATTTTGAGAAAGGACACTGAGATGGGAAGAAGACTGTTTACTTCAGAATCGGTGACTGAGGGGCATCCCGATAAAATATGCGACATGATAGCCGATGCCGTGCTTGACAATCTGCTCGCGCAGGATCCTATGTCCAGGGTCGCGTGCGAGGTCACCTGCACCACCGGACTGATCTCGATAATGGGAGAGATCACTACTTCGGGCTATGCCGATCTTCAGAAGATCGCCCGCGATACCGTCAGAGAGATAGGATATACGAGGGCAAAATACGGCTTCGACTGCGATTCCTGCGCCGTTATCTCCTCTGTTCACGAACAGTCACCCGACATTGCCCTGGGAGTCGACAGATCGCTCGAGGCGAAGAACGGGGACACGAGCGGCTTCGATACCGGTGCCGGGGATCAGGGAATGATGTTCGGATACGCCTGCAATGAGACCCCTGAGCTCATGCCCCTTCCGATCTCCCTCGCCCACAGGCTCGCCAAAAGGCTGACCGAGGTCAGAAAGCAGGGGATCATACCCTATCTCAGACCAGACGGAAAGACACAGGTCACCGTCGAGTACGACGGGGACCGTCCGGTGAGGATCGATACCGTCGTCATCTCCTCGCAGCACAGCGAGAGCGCCGATATCGAAAGACTGCGCGCCGACATCCGGCGCGAGGTGATCGACAGCGTCATCCCTGCCGGGATGATGGATGAGGACACAAAATTCTTCATAAATCCCACCGGAAGATTCGTAATCGGAGGACCGATGGGCGACAGCGGGCTTACCGGCAGGAAGATAATCGTTGACACATACGGCGGATATGCCGCACACGGAGGCGGTTCCTTCTCGGGCAAGGACCCGACAAAGGTCGACCGCAGCGGCGCCTACGCCGCCAGATATCTGGCAAAGAACGTCGTCGCGGCAGGACTGGCGGACAGATGCGAACTTCAGGTGGCTTACGCGATCGGAGTCGCAAAGCCTGTCTCACTGAATGTCAATACCTTCGGGACCGGAAAGCTTCCCGATGAAAAGATCGCCGGGGCTCTAGCCGGAGCATTCGATCTGCGCCCCGCCGCCATCATCTCGGCGTTCGGACTTCGCAGGCCGATCTACCGTAAACTTGCCGCCTACGGACATATGGGAAGAGAGGATCTTGCCGCGCCGTGGGAGGAGAGAGACCTGGCAGAAAAACTTTCAGGGCTGATTTGAAGAAAAGAAAGACAGACCGCGCCGAGCTCGGGAATATCCTGAAGGATATCAAATCCAGGGCCGCAGAAGAGGAATCCGACAGATTTCTCATGACCGGGGACGGGAGCATACCCGGAACGGTCGAAAACATCGTATACCGCAACGAGTCCAACGGATACACCGTCGTCACATTCAATTCCGAGGGTTCGCTGATCTCCGCCTTCGGCATCATGCCCGACGTCGGCGAGGGCGACCGTCTCTCGCTTTTCGGGACATGGGAGACGAGCGCCAGATTCGGCCGCCAGCTCAAGGTCGGCGAATACCGGGTCGAGGCGCCTGCCGAAAGCTCGGACATCGAAAAATACCTTGCGTCGGGCGCAATAAAGGGAATAGGTCCAAAGACGGCAGCGAAGATCTTTGAGGCATTCGGAGAGGATACCGCCGACGTCATTGAAAACCACCCCGACTATCTTGCGCAGATCCCGGGAATAACCCCGAAACGCGCGAGGGAGATATCCGAAGAGTTCAGAAGCAAGAGCGATATCCGGACCGTCATGACCTTTTTCAGGTCATATTTCGGACCCTCGCTGACGATGAAGATCTACGACCGCTACGGAGAAAAATCGATCGAGACCGCCAAATCGGCGCCCTACCGTCTCTGCGACGAGATCGACGGCCTCTCTTTTGAATCGGCGGATTCAATGGCGACCTCCCTCGGATTCGCCCCCGATTCACCCGAAAGGATAGCCTCGGGGATCAGATGGACTCTCAACCGCGTCCTGTTTCGCGAGGGACACACCTGTCTTCCCGAGAAAAGGCTGATCGAGATGTCGGCGTCGGCGCTTGCCGTGGACGCCGCTTTTGTCGTTCCCTGCCTTGGGAGCGAGATCGCGTCAGGCAGGCTTGTCGCCGAAAGCCCCGCCGACGGGGATGTCCTGTCCGGAGGATCGGGCAGCCCGGTCTCCGGGAGGGTGATTTACCCTGCCGAGATCTATGATCATGAAAAATATATAGCCGGAAGACTTGTCAGGCTCTGCAGGGGAAGCGGCCCGATATCCGGCGAAGATGCCGAGAATTTCATCTCTTTTTCCGAGCGGAGAAACAGTATCACATACGCCGAGGAGCAGAAAAAAGCTATCAGAAGCGCTCTCTCGCGCGGCGTTCTCGTTCTCACAGGCGGACCGGGGACCGGAAAAACGACCGTCATCTCGGCTCTGATCTCGATCTTTGAGAATCTCGGTCTGGAATACTCGCTGGCCGCTCCGACCGGACGCGCCGCCAAGCGGATAACCGAATCGACCGGCCGCGAGGCCAAGACGATACACCGGCTGCTTGAGGTCGATTTTGCGTCGGGTGAGCCGAACGACGACCGCGACCTGCTCCGGAAATTCAAACGCAATGAAAAAAACCGCCTGGAAGAGGACGTCATCATCGTCGACGAGCTGTCGATGATCGACTGTCTTCTGATGTCGGCGCTCCTCCACGCCGTAAAACCCGGGAGCAGGCTGATCCTTATCGGAGACGCCGACCAGCTTCCTTCGGTGGGACCGGGGAACGTGCTCGGCGATATCATCGCCTCGGGAGTGATTCCATCGGTCGCCCTGACGCAGGTCTTCAGACAGGCCGAAAGCTCGCTGATAGTTACGAACGCGCACGCGATCAACCGCGGTGAGATGCCCTGCCTGACCGCCCGCGACCGGGATTTCTTCTTTATCCCGAGAGAGACCGACGCCTCGATAGCCGAGCTCACCGCCGATCTCGCTGCCTTCAGGCTGCAGAACGCCTACGGGGACAAAGAAACAGTCCAGGTGCTTTCACCCTCCAGAAGGGGCATATGCGGCACCGAGAACCTCAACCGTCAGATCCGGGAGCTGATAAATCCTCCCGCACCCTGGAAGAAGGAACACAAAAGCAGAGATATCATCTTCCGTACCGGCGACCGCGTCATGCAGATCCGCAACAACTATGAGATATCATGGAATATCGGCGGAAAGAAGGGCCAGGGGCTCTTCAACGGAGAGATAGGCGTCATTCTTTCGATCGACTCTTCGGCCAGGCTGATGGAGATCTCCTTCGACGGAAAAAATGTCGATTATTCTTTTTCCGACCTCGATGATCTTGAACCTGCCTTCGCGGTCACCGTCCACAAGAGTCAGGGGAGCGAGTACGACAGTGTCGTGATACCGCTGGGAGACATGCCTCCGGTGCTCGCGACAAGGAATCTGATCTATACGGCAGTAACGCGGGCGCACAAACGGGTGATCATCGTGGGAAGGTACGATGTGCTTGAAAAAATGATAAAAAACAAGACGGTTTCGGAAAGATACACCGGACTCTGCCGGAGGCTCCGGGAGGCTTCGGGGAGCGCGGCGCGGACCGCCGGACGCGGAAAATGATCTGCGGTCATGAAATGATCAGGGATCCCTATAATTCTCTTTGTATATGAACGAGACATCAAAAAAGGCAAGACTGTGGCTGAGGTCATATCTTGCCGGCGAGAAGTGCGCCGCCTGCGGAGAGACCGAAACTAAGGGACTGGGGGTGCTCTGTCAGTCCTGCTCTGAAAAACTGAACGCTCTGGCCGGGGTGATTTGTCCGAGGTGCAGGCGTCCCGTCCGGGAATGCGGGTGCGTCAAGGAAAATATGAGGAGCTCCGGGACCGTCGGGGTCGCGAAGCTGGGGTTTTATGTCTCCTCCGAGACCGACAGCCCGCTATACCGGGTCATCTGGCGCCTTAAATCAAACCGGGACAGACTGCTTGCCGAAGAGCTTGCGTCGAGGCTGAAGCCCTGCGTCGGGACCGCCGCCGCCGGGCGCGGGGCGGATCTCAGCGCCGCTTTTGTCACATATGTCCCGAGAAGCGGAAAAAAAGTAAAGAGGGAAGGCGTCGATCAGGCAAAGCTGCTTGCCGAAGCGCTGGCGGAATCGATGGGACTCTGCTGCCTGGAACTGATCAAACGCAGGAAGGAAGGCGTTTCGGCGCAGAAGAAGCTTGCGGTCGGTGAGAGAGCCGAGAACGTTTCGGGAATGTTTGCTCCGTCGGGAGAATTCATCCCCCGCGGCGCGAACGTCATTCTCGTCGACGACCTGATCACCACCGGAGCGACGGTGTCGGAATGCTCCCGGATCCTGAAAATGTCTGGAGCGGGCATGATCATCTGCGCCTGTCTTGCCGAACCCTTCTGAGGATCAAGTTTTTTGTTTTTACCAGTTGATTTTTCATATTAAATAGTGTATAATAAAAATCCACATAAATTTTCAGGACAGGAGGGCGAGCTTTGAGCAACGGTACGTTGAGACCGAGAATAGGCATTGATCTGGGTACCGCGTCCTGTCTTGTCTACAGAGGAAATCAGATAGTACTGAACGAGCCTTCTGTCGTAGCGCTTGACATCGACACCGACGAGATCATCGCCATCGGAACACAGGCATGGAGGATGATAGGCCGGACGAACGACCGGATCAGGACGGTCAGGCCGCTCAGGGAGGGCGTGATAAGCCAGTACCGCGTGACGCTTCGCATGCTTGAGTTCTTCATAAGGCAGGCGACCAAAAACAGGCTTCTGAAGCCTGTGGTGGTGGTCTGCATCCCGTCGGGGATCACCGAGGTGGAGGAAAGAGCCGTCGTCGACGCCGCGAAGAACGCGGGGGCCCATTCGGTTTATCTGATCGAGGAACCGGTCGCCGCCGCGATAGGAGCCGGGATAGATATCTCCAAGCCCGAAGGTAACATGGTCGTCGATATCGGCGGAGGAACGACCGATATCGCCGTGATCGCGCTTGACGGAGTCGTCGTTTCAGAGTCGATAAAGGTGGCCGGCGATAAATTCGACGAATCGATAATGAAATACGTCCGGAGCCGTTACAATCTTCTCATCGGGGAGAGGACCGCGGAGGAAATCAAAAAGACGATAGGGAACGTCTACCGGCACAGCAAGGTCGTCGAGATGACGGTCGGAGGAAGATGTCTTGCCCAGGGCATACCGAGGGAGATCACTCTGACCTCGAGAGAGATGCTCGAGGCAATGCTCAATCCGATACAGGCGATACTTGACGCGATCTGTCAGGTGATCGAGCGGACTCCGCCCGAACTCGTACAGGACATAACCAAGAACGGGATAAAGCTTACCGGCGGAGGAGCCCTCCTCAAGGGGCTTGACAGGCTGATCGCAGATTTTGTCGAGATAAAAGCCGAGGTCGCCGCCAATCCGATAAACTGCGTCGCCATCGGCACGGGCAAATCTCTTGATCACTCAAGTCTTCTCTATTCGGGGTCGGTCAACCTGACAAGAAACGGACAGAGGGACTATTGAACAGTTTCATATCATACAGAACAGGGGGATGTTACATTGCCGCGCAAGCTTTGTGACACCCCCTTTTTCGGGAGGAGTATCATGAAAAACGGCAAAACTGTAGTCGCGGTCGTCGGCTGCGGCAGAATTTCCGAGGCGGCACATTTCCCGGCGCTGTCCTCGATGGCGGATGTCGAGATGAGATATGCCTGCGACCTTATCCCCGAAAAAGCGCAGGCGAAGGTCGAAAGATTCGGAGCCGGGCGCGCAATAACCGATTACAGGGAGGCGCTTTCCGATCCCGAGGTCGACGCGGTATACGTGCTGACCCCGAATTATGCTCATTACACCGTCTCGGTCGACGCGATGAGGGCGGGGAAGCATGTCTTCTGCGAAAAACCGATCACGGTAAGCTTCGATCTGGCAAAGAAGATGTCTGAAGAAGCATCGAATACCGGAAGGCTGCTGGCGATCGGCGTCTGCAACAGGTATCACAGATCGGTGGAGGAGCTCCACGATCTGGTCGCAGAAGGCAGGTTCGGAAAGATATACACGGTATATTGCTCCTTCCGTGAGAGCAGATCGATCCCCGGACTCGGAGGCCCCTTCACCACCAGGGCGGAATCGGGCGGCGGCGTCCTGATCGACTGGGGGATCCATTTTCTGGATCTGATTCTATATGTGCTCGGCGGCGCAAAGATCCTTACGGTCTCTGCGGGAGCATATTCCGAGATGGCTAAAAACATATCCGACTACAGGTACACTTCGATGTGGGCGGGACCTCCCGTCCCCGACGGAACGAACGACGTCGAGGATTATGTTACAGGGTTTGTAAGGACCGACAAATGCAGCATCTCCTTCAACGGAGCCTGGGCGGAGAATATCGATACTCCCGGACAGATGTTCATCGATTTCATGGGGGACAGGGCCGGAGCGCATCTCAATTACGGAGGAAGGTACAGGATTTTCGACAGTTCTCTCTCGGCTTACGATTCCGAGGGCGACATACCGAATATGTACGCGAAGGAGGACAGGGATTTCATCGATTCTGTCAGGGAATTCTCCGAAGGCAGTGTGAGACTGACCAGAGGAAATATCCGGTATGTCCTCGAGAGCCAGAGGCTGCTCTCCGCGATCTACGCGTCGGCAGAGGCCGGCAGAGAATTATCCTTCGTCTGACGGGCGGGAAAGGCTGAGGACCGACATGAAGATAGGTTTTATCGATTATTATCTTGACGAATACCACGCGAACCACTATCCTGCCTGGCTCAGAGAGTCGGCGGGAGAGAATATTGAGATTCTTGCATGGGCGGAGACCGGTTCGCCCTTCCCGGGAGGCCTTACGACGGGGGAATGGTGCGAAAAGTACGGCGCCCGTCAGCTTGAGAGCATCCGGGAGGTCTGCGAGGCGGCGGACAGCATAATCATACTTGCTCCGGACGACCCCGACCGGCACATGGCTTATGCACAGGAGGTCTTTCCCTTCGGCAAGCCGGTCTTCGTCGACAAGACCTTTGCCGTCGACGCCGGAGAGGCGAGGAGGATCATCGCCCTCGGAGAGCGGCTCGGCACTCCCTTCTTTTCCTCATCTTCCCTCAGGTTCGCTCCCGAATTTGCCCATTTCGCCGGCGTCGCGGAGTCGGTCGACGCCTTCGGGAGCGGGGACAGATTCGATATCGAGCTGATCCATCCGATAGAGATCTGCGCGCATCTGATGGGCAGGGGTGCCGCGAAAATAATGAGCAACGGCGACAGGGAGCATTTCGTCGCCATGCTCGGATACCGGGACGGCAGGATGGCGTCGATCAATTTCACACTGAACTGTCAGGGCCTCGGTTATTCGGCGCTTGTGATCCCGGGCAAGGGCGGAAGAAGCGGAGTATATGCCGCAAAGGAGCATTTTTTCAAGGCTATGATCCGCGCGATGCTGGACTTTTTCAGGGACCCGGAGGATCCTCCGGTAAATCATGCCGATACGCTCGAGGGAATGATCATCCGCGACGGGGCGTTAAAGAGCCTGTCGAGACCGGGGGAATGGGTGGAACTCTGAATTCGCGCTTATGAGTTATACGCAGGACAAAAGAGAGAGCAAAAAATGCCTGTAAATGACAGAATAACTTGAAATTACAGAGAAAAAAGAGTATAATAATAAAGGTGGAAGATTTTTCATGTTCTTCTTCCTCTGTTTTTAACAGAAATACTGACCGCTCCCGCCGAAAGGCGCGCGAGCAATTATCCCGACTAAAAGGAGAAGGGACGCCTGGGGCCTCAGAGAAAAGGGCCGCTGCGTTCCGGGACACGAGATGACATATGTGATTTCCGACATCCACGGCTCTGCGGATCAGTTCAGACAGCTGAAAAAGAAGATCTGTTTCGGAGGGCGAGACGCCATGTTCGTTCTCGGCGATATCATAGACATCGGTCCGGACGGCCTGGAAATACTGGAGGAGATGTCATACGCCCAGAACATCTGGCCTGTCGCCGGGGAGCATGAGGTCACGGCCAGACGGCTGCTTCGGAAGTTCTCCGAGTTGCTTGCATCGGGCGAGACTCCCGACGCCGGGTTTGCCCTTGAGATGAGAGAGTGGCTTGCTTCGGGAGGGGCCCCGACCTTTGAGGCCTTCAGAAAGCTCGATCCCGATATGAAGGAGGGGCTGCTTGAATATCTCGACGAAATGCCGCTTTTCGAAAATCTGAAGATCGGCGGAAAAAAGTATCTTCTCGTACACTCGGGCATCACCGGCTACGATCCCGCCGACGAATTCGACGCATATGAGGAGCATGAGTTCTTCGGGCCGTCACCGGTCAGGAATATCCCTGACTTTACGGTGATCTACGGACACGAACCGACTCCCGACGGGAAGATCGCGAAGAGCGACGGTTCGGTAGGTATCGACTGCGGCGCAGCGAGAGGCGGAAGACTCGCCGCCTACCGGCTTGAAGACGGCGCCGAGTTCTACGTTTGAATTTTCCGGGGAGTATTATAAGAACTGCGTAGGGAAAAGAAAAAAGCCGTTTTCGGATCCGGGATCTTTGAACGGCCGATGAGAATACTATTATTTGCCGCCTGACCGGCGGCGGAACGGAGACCATAATGGATTACAAAAGGATTTTGACAGTGCAGGACATCTCCTGCATCGGTCAGTGCTCGCTGACCGTCGCGCTGCCGCTCCTGTCGGCATGCGGGATCGAGACGGCGGTGCTGCCGTCTGCTGTTCTTTCAACACACACCGGCGGATTTAAAGGATATACATTCAGAGACCTGACCGAAGATATGCCCGCGATCACCGACCACTGGGAGAAGGAAAAGCTCTACTTCGACGCTGTCTATACCGGCTATCTGGGCAGCGCGAGGCAGATCGCTTATGTCAGGGATATCGCGAAGAGACTGCTCAAGCCCGGATGCCCGCTCATAGTCGATCCGGCAATGGCGGACAACGGAAAGCTCTATCCCGGATTCGACAGCGACTTCGTCGAATCGATGAAGGAGCTCGTTTTCGGCGCCGATTACATCCTTCCGAACATTACCGAGGCTTCTCTCCTCACCGGCATCGAATACCGCGAGAGCTACCGTGAGGATTATATCGAAAAACTGCTTGACGCGCTTTCGGCGTCGGGCGGGACGGTGATCCTCACCGGAGTGAGCTACGATCCTCTTTCTACCGGGGTTGCCGTGAGACAGTCCGGGAAGACCGATTATTACTGCCACAAAAAGATCTCCCAGGGGTGCCACGGGACCGGAGACGTCTACGCTTCGGTCTTCGCCGGGGCGCTTACCAGAGGCAAGAGCGTCACAGACGCGGCAAGGATCGCTGCAGACTTCACCGTAGCCTGCATCGAGAATACAGTCGGCGACGACACCCACAGGTACGGAGTCAAGTTTGAGCCCTGCATCGGATCGCTCATTTCAGCGCTTGATGACTGACATCTCCGCAAAAGAGGGGGAGTATGCCCCCTTCCTGCTCAGGCCCGCGGCCAGGGATTACATCTGGGGCGGTGACCTGATCGACCGCAGATTCAAAAAGGGAATATCCCTCCGTCCGCTGGCCGAGACCTGGGAATGCTCGATCCACCCCGACGGACCCTCGACCGTGGCTTCAGGCCGCTTTTCCGGCCTTGAGCTGAGAGAAGTCCTGTCGGATCACCCCGGATTCTGCGGCGGGCTCTGCCCGGGCGGAGAGCTGCCCGTCCTTGTCAAATTCATCGACGCGAAACAAAATCTTTCGGTGCAGGTCCATCCCGACGACGGATACGCAGAGAGAGTCGAAAACTGCCAAAGCGGGAAGACAGAATGCTGGTTCATCATCGACGCGCTCCCCGGGGCCGAACTTGTCTACGGCCTGAGGGAGGATCTTCCGAGGGATGAACTCATGAGAAGATGCTCTGACGGATCGATCGGAGACTGCCTGCGCCGCATTCCCGTTGTGCCGGGCGACGTCGTACCTGTGCCTGCGGGGACGGTCCATGCTATCGGTGCCGGTATACTTATGGCGGAGATACAGCAGAATTCAAACCTGACATACCGTCTCTACGACTGGGGAAGGAAAGGAGCCGACGGAAAGCCGCGCGAGCTTCATCTTTCAAAAGCCGCCGACGTCATCCGGATGCCCTCCTTCATTCCCGACACAGGCAGAAGGCGGCAGGTCCCCCCCGGCACCGAGAGAGTCTGGAACGCAAACTGCATAGCGGTCGACAGGATCAATATCTCGGATGCATCCTGCCGTGTCGACAGGGGCACAGCATCATGGTCGGTGCTCCTTTGCCTTGATGGGCAGGGAAGGATAGAGAGAGATACCGATTCTCTGCCGATTGAGGCGGGCCGCTGCGCCTTCATTCCCGCCTGCTCATCGGCAGCGGTTCTCTCGGGCAGCGGAGTCTTTCTGGCGGTCTTCACCCCGCCTTCGGGAACCTTCTGACACGATCCGGGGCGTTCGCACCGACCATGTCTCCATATTCCGCGCTGTCCGGATCATACCGGCCGCGGTCGCGCTCTTTCAATTTAACACTGCCACAAATCTGAAAGGAAAAAGTATAATTCATCACTTTTGCAGAACGGAATGTGATGTTATACACGGGGCAATATCCTTGTTCGAAGATTGTCTGAAAAAATGCCGCGAGTGGCGGAAAAACGCCGTCGCGGATCCCGACCTGTCGGCGGAGCTTGATAAAATGCTTCCCGACGCTTTCTGCACCGAAAGCGCGAACGTCATGCCCGGAGAAGAGGCTGCTTTTTCTGCCTCGCGTGCGGCTGATCTTATCTCCGAGGCCTTCGGAGAGGAACTGTCGTTCGGGACTGCCGGACTTCGCGGCGTCATAGGAGCCGGGACATCCCGGATGAACGTCTACACCGTCGCGAGGGCGACGCAGGGGCTGTCGGATTATATATGCGCACATTATGCTCCGGAAGACCGTACCGCGGCGGTGAGTTACGATTCGAGGATAAAGTCGGATCTGTTTGCCCGGACCGCTGCGGAGGTCTTCGCCGCCAATGGCATCAGGTGCCGTATTTACAGGCGTCTTATGCCCGTGCCCTGTCTTTCTTTTGCGGTAAGACGCCTGGGATGCGCCGGCGGCGTGATGATAACGGCTTCGCACAACCCCTCGAAGTACAACGGATACAAGGTATTCGGAAACGACGGCTGCCAGATAACCGAAGAAGCCGCGGCCGAGATTTCAGAAATGATCTCGCGGCATGACTGCTTCTCGGGCATCTCATCGCTGCCTTTTGAGGAAGGTCTGGCATCCGGCCTGATCTCATATATCGACGATTCTGTTTTCGACGATTATATCGCCGCGGTGAAGAAGGAATCGCTGCTTTCGGGCGACCCGAATGTCGACAGGGAGATACCGATCGTTTACAGCCCCCTGAACGGTACGGGATATATTCCCGTGACGCGGATCCTGTCTGAGTGCGGTTTTCGCAATATCACCCCGGTCGAAGAGCAGAAGGACCCCGACGGCAGATTCCCGACCTGCCCCTTCCCAAACCCCGAGATCCGCGAGGCGCTCTCGCTCGGGATCGAGCTCGCGAAAAAATGCCGTGCGGAGCTTATGCTTGCCACCGATCCCGACGCCGACAGAGTCGGTATCGCCGTTCGTTGCGGTGACGATTACCGTCTCTTTACCGGGAACGAGGTCGGGATCCTTCTGACCGACTGGATCTGCGCGCGCAGAAAAGCCTCCGGCAGAATGCCGAAGGCGCCTCTGATCATAAAGACGGTCGTCAGTTCTTATCTCGCCGACGAGATCGCCGCTTCTTACGGGGTTAAAACCGTCAATGTCCTCACCGGATTCAAATATATCGGAGAGCAGATCGGTCTGCTTGAGAAAGAGGGCCGCGCAGACTCCTTCCTGCTCGGGTTTGAGGAATCCTACGGCTATCTTTCCGGAAGCTACGTCAGGGACAAGGACGCGGTCGTCGCGTCGATGCTGATCTGCGAAATGTACGCCGACTACAGATCCCGCGGCAAGACCCTTGCCGGAAGGCTTGAGGAGATCTGGTCGGAGTACGGTTATTCTCTGGACACCCAGCACTCTTTCTATTTTGAGGGGACGGGCGGAAAAGAACGCATGAACCGGCTGCTCGACGGTATCCGCGCGGGTGTCGCTTCTTTCGCGGGTCTTCGTGTGGAAAAGGTCACCGATTTCCTTCCGGGCCTCGGCACCCTTCCGCCGTCGAACGTACTCAAGCTCGATCTTGAGGGAGGTTGCTCGGTCATTGTCAGACCGTCAGGGACAGAGCCGAAGATCAAGTTCTATCTGTCGGTCAGGGCCTCCTCCGCGGAAGAAGCGAAAAAGCTGGAGAAGAGACTCGCGGATGCGGTGGGGGAGTATGTAAAATAAAACAGGGGATTTTCGGGCAAAAGCGCAATGATCGACGTACAATTCCAGCCGGTGAATTCAACTCCCGGGACGTCTCTTTTTCCAGGCTTTTGAATGCCCGATCCCGAAAAGACAGCATACCGTGCCCAGTGCCGTCCATATCGCGACCACAGGCAGCCAGCTGCCTGCGGATTCGTTGACGACGCGGTAGATATATGTAAAGGAAGAGGATCCGACATAAACGAGCGCGTTGAGTGTCCCGGTCACCGCCGCCGAGAGGCCGGCCGATCTGAAGTGATAGCAGGTGAAGGTCATAAGCATAGTGTTTATACCCCACATGCAGGCGGTCGACAGCGCAAGCATCGCGATCGCCACCCACGCGGTCCTGTTTCCCGAGACAAGGATGACCCCGTTCACCGCCGCCGATATTCCCATGAGGACGGCGACGGTCAGAGCCTCGTTGTCAAGCCTTTTGTTGATCATTATCGCGATATAGGGACCGGCTATCCCGGCGATCGGCATCAGTGTTGATACCAGCGCCGAGAAGGAGGGCTCATAATCGAAGCAATCGGTCAGGTATGTCGGGATCCAGCCGATCACGGCCTCTTTCAGACCTCCCGACATGACCGAGAGCACCGCCATGACTCCGAGCCCGGCGGCAAAGAAATATGCGGGGGAGAGTTTTTTCTTCGATCCCGTCTCTGCGTCCGCTGTAAGCGATTTCTGTACTTCTTCTGCCTTTCTTCTGATATTACCGCGAAGCAGTCTGACCGAAACGCTCCATACGAGAGCTCCGGCGCAGAGCAGAGAGCCGCTCAGAATGAAGACATACTGCCAGCGCAGCTTCAGCATCGCCGAAGAGATCAGATAGCAGATCACCGATCCCACCGGTATCGACGGGGAGATGTTCGCAGTAGCCAGTCCCCGCTCCCGGTCGTCGAGCCATTCGGTGAATATACGTATTACCGTCGGCCAGAGCATCGAGCAGAAAAAGCCGTTTGCCGCCCAGAGTAGGATAAAAACAGCCCTGTACGGGAACACCGCCATCAGTATGTTCGATACTCCCGACCCGAACAGGCCGGCAGCGGCGCTGATCTCTGGCGGGATGCGTCCCGCCAGCCTGCCGTTGATAAACTGTCCGGCTCCGTAAAAGACTAAGAAGGCGGTCGAGACATAACTGTCGAAGCCCCCCTCGAAGAGGCCGCTCTTTTCCATATCGGTTATGCATGCGGCAAAGGTGTTCCTTCCGAAATAGGACACCGCGTAGATCATAAAGCAGAGGGCAAAGACGGCGTTTCCCGTACGGCGCCCCGAGTATTCCTTGCTGTTCTTCAAATCAGTCACCGTTCATTTTTCCGGAAAGAGAGCGCGGAGGCCGGACACGAGTATCCGGCGCCACCGGTGCCTTTCCGGAAGATAACAAAAGCAAAAGATATTTTATCACAAAACAGACAAATAATCAATACCGATACAAAAAACGCCGTCTGTCAGATTTTCTGTTATAAGAGGAAAACCGCCGATGAAAAAAACAATTGCGTTTCTTTCTTTTCTGCTTGCGGTCTGTATGCTGGCCGCCTGCGGCCCCGCGGATCCCGGCTCTCCGGGTACCACCCCGGTTCCCGATACCACCGAAGCGCCGCCTGTGACGTCATCCATACCTCTTTCCGCGCTCGGATCGTACATGGTCGTCAGGCCTGATGTCGCCTCTGACGAGATCGTCGACGCCGCTGTGACTCTTCGCAGCGAACTGGCGAAGCTGGCTCCCGATATCGGCATCAAGACCGATTTTTACAAGGCAGGCATACAGCTGTTCGAGATCGGGGAGTACGAGATACTCGTCGGCGCGGTGAACAGACCCGAATCGAAGGAGTTCAGAGAAACTCTCAGGAGAGACGATTACGGCTACCGGATCGTCGGCAGCAAGCTCGTTATCTGCGGAGGCGACGATGAAGCCACCCTGGCAGCGATCAGACGCTTTACCCGTGAGGTCATCCGGAGCATCACCGAGGAGAGCGAGATCTTTTATTCATCGGAAATGGACAGCCTCAGTCTCGGGAAATACAGTATAAACACTCTGCTCCTCGGAACGGTCCCGGCCAATGAATTCAGGATCGTATATCCGAAAATGGGGAGCAAGGCGGAAGCCGATATCGCCGGACTTATCAGCGGAAGGATCTATGAAGCTACAGGATACCTTCTGGAAACTGTTGACGACAGCGTCCCACGCGACGGATTTCCGCATGAGATACTGATCGGCGAGACCGACCGCGACCCCGTCAGCTCCGCGGGGACCGAGTCCGGGAAGGCGGCAGTCCGCTTTGACGGCACAGACATAAAGATCTGCGGAGCTGATTCGCAGGGTATCGGCGTCGCCGCCAGAAAGCTCACCGATCCGCTTGATACCGTGATGCAGGATACATACACGCTTGAGATCCCGTCGGAGATGATCTTTGAATACGACACATCTGGTCAGACGGCTATGTCCTTCAACGTTCTCGTCAGCAATGCCACCGCGGAACGGAAGGAGCGTGTCATAAAGATCGTCAGGAACTATATGCCCGATACCGTCGGCTTCCAGGAGGTGAGCCCCGACTGGATGACGACGCTGACGAAAGGCCTCGGCGATATCTACGGCTATGTCGGTCAGGGAAGAGACGGGGGCAGCAAGGGAGAGCACAACCCGATATTCTACAAGAAGGAAGTGTTCAATCTGATCGACAGCGGGACGAAATGGCTCTCGGACACTCCTTCCGCCGTCTCGAAATACAGCGAGTCGTCGCTCAACCGCATCTGGACCTACGCGCTGCTTGAGCGCAAGAGCGACGGGACCAGGATCATGGTCGTCAATACGCATTTCGACCACAAGAGCTCGGACGCGAGGATTAAGCAGTCTCTCGTTCTGGCGTCGTTCCTGAAGGATTATCTGACATATCCGATGATCGTCACCGGCGATTTCAACGCGAAGTCGGGAACGACCGAGTATTCCAATATTATAAAAGCCGGACTTAAGGATTCGTCATATGTCGCGCCGGCTTCTGAGAGAGTCGCAACCTTTACGAACTACGGCTCCAGCAACAGCATCATCGATTTTATCTTTATCAATCCGAAGACCGTCGAAGCCAAGTCGTACAGGGTATGCAACGAGATGATAAACAACAATTACCCGAGTGATCATCATCCGGTCTACGTGGAATATTCGATCTTCGGCTGAGCCGCGCGGCAACTGAAAGGAAAAAGAACTGTTTGACTGATATCCAGTCCTCCCGGGCTCTTAAGACGTCGCGCCGGCGTCATGCGGGCCCGGGAGCTTTTTCTTCTTTCCCCCTGACTGAATT
>ONVJ01000308.1 GCA_900321265.1 uncultured Eubacteriales bacterium | reverse complement strand
GAGATCCCCTCTTTTTTCAGCGCCGAAGCGGCGGCTTTGCACTTTCTTATCACGGCGTCGACGGGAGTGTTTATCTCGCCGAAGCCGACAAACGCGATCTTTGACATTTTCTCTATCCTTTTCTGTATTAATGATCGATTTTCACGCGATCCTGTTCGCGGCAGGCGGCCCTCAGGGGCGTGAGAGGTATTCGGCGTTGAGCCGCAGATATCTTGCGTAGGCTTCGGAATAATCGGCTCCCGACGGGGTGAAGACCTTTTTGATCTTCACGAATGACGACGCGGCCTCCGAAAAAGATGCGAAGTATCCGAAGGCTGTCGCGGCGATTATCGCGCTTCCGAGGCAGGCGGTCTCGCTCTCGCATACCGTCGAGAGCGATCTCCCGGTGACGTCGGCCTTTATCTGAGGCCATAGCGATCCCGCCGCTCCGCCGCCGGTTATCATTATCCCGGTGTCCGCGGGGACGTCGATATATTCAAGATCCCGCTTCAGCATGAAGGCGACCGATTCGAGTATCGCGCGCACGAAATGCCCTCTGGTGTGGGCGAGCGTCACTCCGTGGAAGGAGGCCCTTGCCTCGGGGACGTATTCGGGCATGACCGAGCCGCAGAAGTGAGGCAGCAGTGTCATCCCGTCGCATCCCGGCGGGACGGCGGCGGCCTCTGCGTCGAGCTCTGCAAAGCCGACTCCGGGAGCCAGGCTGTTCCTGAACCACTTAAGCGCCATTCCCGCAGTGGACGACCAGAGCAGCTCGCAATATTTTCCTTCGATCGCGTGAATGTGGCAGGGGATCACGCTGCCCGGCCGGTAGGGCGGGATGCCGTCGGTGAGAGCGACGATCGCCAGCGCGGTCCCCGTCATCTCCGACAGGCGTCCGCGGTCGGTCACACCGGTGCCGATCGATCCGGCGATCTGATCGAGCGCGCCGGCGGCAACTCCGGTGTCCCTGAAGCTTCCCGCGATGTCGCCCGGGCGGATGACGCGTGGAAGCATGTCGCGGCCGATTCCGATGAAGCCGAGCATCTCATCCCACCAGTCACGGGCGGTAATGTCGAAATAAATGCTTGACGACTGTATCGTAGGTTCGGTCACGAAGTTCCCGGTGAGGCGGTAGAGTATCCAGTCCTCGAGGAGGAAGATCTTTCTCGTCTTCTCAAAAATATCGGGGCGGTTGTTCCTGAACCACAAAAGCTTGCATGCCGGCCATCCGGCCGAGATCTCGGCCTGACCGGTCACCTCGTAGACCCGCCGGTTGCCGAAGCGCTCCCTGATGAGATCCGCCTCTTTTCCGGCCCGGTTGTCAAGCCAGACGACGGCGGGGCAGAGAGGTCTGCCGTCGGCGTCCGCGAGTATCATCGTCTCGCCCTGAGTGTCTACCGACAGAGCCGTGATCCTGCCGCATTCGGCGGTAAGGCTTTCAATTACGTCGAAGCACATGTCGGCGTATCTGTCGGCATCGAATTCTATGAATCCCGTCGCGGGATCGCTGTCAAGCTGGTAATCGACCGACCGCATGGCAATCCGGCGGCCGTTTTTGTCAAAAACGGCCGCCTTGAGAGATGTGGTCCCTATGTCGATGCCCAGAAAAAGAGGATTTTGCATTTTATCGTCCTTTCGGAGCCGGATGGCCGCCGGCCGACAGACGTCATCCGGCGGAAAGGGATAGTATTTCTCCCGTCAGTTCTTGGGCGCGAGAGATTCGTTAAGTCTGGTGAAGCTGGCGTCCGCCGTCCTCTTTATCGCCTTGTAGGTCGAGCTCAGCGTGTTGGTCTTGGAGGTGATCATATTCTTGAACTGAGTCGAGTAGTCGGTGTCGGAGCGGAATATGTACGCAAAGTCGAAGGATGCGGTGTTGTAGATGATGTCGATCATCTGCGAAGTCTCGGCGTCCTTCGCGTACCTGGTCTTCAGAACGATCTCGTAGTAGGAGGGGAGCAGCGTCCTGTAGGACTCTGCGGCGAGAGCCTCGGTAACTATGGAGTTCTGTTCAACGTCCTTGACGTCGATCGGGATGCAGTAGATGTGCATGCCGGCCTGGACCGGGGTCACGTAGTCGGGCTGATCCTTGTTGAGGAGCGGCATCGGGATGACTCCGTAGTGGTCCATGTTCTTGGCGTATTTGGTCTGGCCCCAGTAGAGCCAGTGGAAGCAGAAGAGGGAGGTGCCGTCGGAGAATTCGACCTTGGCCTGATCGTTCGGTACGCAGCCTTCAGATTCGTAGAGGAGCTTGATTACCTCGTCCATGATGACGTCGCCCTTGTCGACGTCAAAGCCTTCGGTGGTAAGGGCGCCTTCGGCGTCGTGGAAGGTGAGGGTGATGCCGGTGCAGTAGAGGAAGCCGAGCGCGGTGTTTCCGCCCGGATCGCCCGACGCAAGGCCAACTATGTCGCCGTTATCGGCGATACCGTTCGCGTTCTTGTCCTGCCATGCTTCCTTTGCCCTGGCCTCAAGCTCTTCAAATGTCCAGCCGTGATCTTTTACCGTTTTATAGATGCTGTAGGAGGGCCCGGCGGAATCGGCGAGGATGTCGGTGTTTACGAAGATGTTCTCCATCGAGTAGACCATCGAGAGCGACATCGCGCCGACGGCAAAGTAGTTCGCGCCTTTGACGCTGACCTCTTCGTTGAAGTTCTGCGACCACCAGGGCTTTTCAAGTTTGATGCGGTCGAGCTTCGTCAGGTCGTAGAGCAGGCCGGAGGTGGCGAGCGATGTGACCGATCCGTATCCGGCAAGCAGGTCGTAGAAGCCGTCGTTCGTTTTTATGCTCGAGGTGATCTTGGGCAGCGATTTGGTGCCGTAGTCAGACCAGCTGCCTTCGGCGATGATGTTGAGCTTGACCTTGTAGCGCTCCTCGACCGTGAGGTTCCTGTGATAGATGGCGTCGTTGAGCATCTCGCCGTTCTCTTCGGTGGCAAGCCATTCGTAGCGCTCGACGTTACCTCTGGTGTGAATGTTGAAGTCCCGGCCTCCCATGTCAAGGGTCTCGGGGAGCTCGTCCTCGACCCAGGGGCGTCCGAAATCGTCAAGGCGCTCGGTGGTCACCTCTGCGGTGACGTCGCTTCCCTGGCCCTGAGTTCCGCCGGCGGCGGTAGTCGTGTCGCCCTCGCCTTTGTCCGCGCAGGAGGCGAAGGCGAGAATTATCATCAGTGCCGAAAGCAGCACCGCCAAGAGTCTGATCGTCTTTTTCATCGGAGGATCTCCTTTGCGAATAAAAATACTGAATATATTATAGTTTATTATCCCGCCGAAGTCAAGCGTTTTCGCAGAAAACTTGCGTCGGGTAAGGTCGGAGCACCCCGGCAG
>ONVJ01000257.1 GCA_900321265.1 uncultured Eubacteriales bacterium | reverse complement strand
GGATTTGAATTCAACAAGCTTTACAGGTATGCAGATGTTATAAATGAATTTCAAAGTTTTGAAAGCATGATAAATTCTGAACTGGATCAAAAACTAAACGAAATCAACCGGCATTTTCAAGCAGATCTATCGAAGAATCTTTTTCCGGAAACAATCACAATTAAATCGTTTGTTTTCGATTCGGTATTCTCATTGCCGTTAAGTAAAACCAAATATTCAAGAGTGGGGGGGGGATTGAAGCTTGCGGTTGAGTATGAGTATAATGATACAGCAGGATTCATCAAGCTAAAAGTGGATTCAGAGACTCTTGGTGAAAAATACTATTATTATTGGGAGAGCGGTGATATCTCTTCTACCCGTGAAAATAGCGAAACTGTCAAAACTGACGAGGAATTGCTTGAAATCGCAAACTGCATAATTGTTCCGAGATTAAAAAAAATCGGAGTTGGTGAAAAGGATTTTCATGTTAAAGTGACTCCACCACGGGAAAATCAATATCCGTATTACGTCTTCTATTATGATTCAAATGATGATTATGTATACGATGCTACAATAGCAGATATCGATATTGATCGTTATGGTGTCGTTCAGCGTATTTTTGTATCTGATCAGTATATTCTATCCGACGAATTTCGGAAAAAAATACCGTCGGCTGATTATATAACCCTGATGGCAAATGAATGCCGAGATATAGATTGCGATTGTAAAGTCACCTTTGATTTTAAAGCTTTTCGTAGAGAATATCGCGGTATGGAACTTCTTGAAGTGATAGGATCTTTGAAGCCGGATAATGATAATCCTCAAACGCATCATCATTCCCAAACAGAATATGCTCTGATTGGCTTTTTTGTTGCGAAGGATTAGGTGCTTTTCTATTAGTGCGAGTTTCGCATTTGCGGGCTAAGTCCGCACCCCTAAAATGAACAAGCCGGATCCGGGGAACAAAAAAATCCCCGGATCCGGTCTTTCAGCGACGTTCGTATCTGTCGTAGTCGAAATAAACAGAGAATCCGAACGCGTCACCTATGATGACAAAGTTCGGATTATTACTGTTTGGTGAAGCATCAGAGAGCAGAACCGATACAGGAACTGATTTACGGAAAAAACACTTGACCGGGAAGCCGGTCGATGATATAATATTATCACAATCAAATAAGCAGTCCGGTTCCGCAAAAAGGATCAGGGGGAAGTTCGGTGAGAATCCGTCGCAACCGTCATTACCGTATCTGAGCCGCAAACGCGCTCTCAAGTCGGAAAACCTGCCGGACCGCTGCCGGAAGCTCCCGGGCATGGGGAGCGCGGACCGGACACTTTGCCTTGTGCCCTCTCGGGGCGCCAGACTTCGGTTTTTTACCGGAGTCCTTTTGGCTGTGCCTTCTCTTTCGCGCCTCTTTCGCCGGATTCCGGCGGAGAGGCTTTTTTGCGCCTGCGTTCACCTGAACGATCAAAGAGCCGGCGCACCCCGCCGAAAGAGCCCCGATCGGATTTTTTCGAATCGGCTGCAACCGCCGCAGGACAAAAAGAAAAGCCCTGAGGAGAAGTATTATGAATGTCACAAAAAACGGGACCCCGCCTGAGAGCGCCGCGCTCACAGCTCCCGAATGCCTCGGTCTGCTGAAGCGGAAAGCGGATGAGCTGAAGGAGTCCGGAGAGGACAGATTCCCGAGGAGGTCGGATTTTTCCGAGAGGGAGGTCGCCGCGATAAAGGCCTTTTTCGGTCCCTGGCCGAGAGCCCTAGAGGCAGCGGGGATCAAGGATCCTCCCGCTGTCACTTCAAAAGACAGAAACCGAGAGCGGAGGATCAGGGCGAAGAGGCGCCGCAGAGAGGAAGCAAAACTCCGCGAGAAAGAACCTTCCCATCCCGAAGCGACCGCTGCATCCCCCGGCACAGAGAAAGAAATCAACAAAAAATCATATCAGCAAGGAGAAGAAAAATGAAGACTCACGTCAACCTCAGAAGGACCGCGGCGCTGCTTCTGGCGCTGCTCACCGCGATCTCAGCCCTCTCTGCCCTTTCGGCATGCTCCGAAAAGGGCCCCTTCGCCTACGTCAACATAGCCGACGGCGACGGCAACCTCGTCATGTCGATGGTGCCGGTAAAGCTTACCGACGTCGACAGCGACGAAAAGCTCACCGTCAACGACGTGCTCACCGCGGCGCACGACGCCGCCTTCAAGGGCGGAGCCGAGGCAGGCTACAAGTCGGAGAAGACCGAATGGGGCCTCTCGATCACAAAGCTCTGGGGCGTCGAAAACGGCGGCTCATACGGCTATTCGGTCAACAATTCGGCTTCGATGTCGCTTGAAGATCCGGTAAACGAGAACGACGTCGTCACCGCCTACATCTGGAGAGACGGCATATCCCCGCTCTTCTTCGACAAGAGCTTTGCCGACGTCAAAAAAGGCGAAAAGCTGACCCTCACCCTCTATGCGTCGGGCTATGACGAGAACTGGAATCCGGTACAGACTCCGGTCGAGGGCGCCGAGATAACGATCGACGGCAAGGCTACCGGAGTGAAAACGGATGCCGACGGCAAGGCCGAGATAGAGCTCGGCAGGGGCACGCATCTCATCAGCGCCACCCTGGCTGACGCCGTCACCGTTCCTCCCGCATGCAAAGCCACCGTAAAATAAAATTCGGCAACGGCGCAGTCCGGCGGTCTTTCTGCCGCCGGACTGCTTTTGCCGCGCTCCTTCTCTGCCTGCTGCTTTCGCTTTCCCTTCTCATTCCGGCCGGCGCTTCCGCGGCGGAGGCCTCCTCCGCGAAGGAGGAAAGGGAGAAGATCGCCTTATCGGTATTCGGGGCAAAAGATGACGGAGGGGCGGCGGAATATCTCGCCTCGCACCGGGGAGAAGTCCCGGGAGAGGTCTGGTACGCGATCGGGATCGCCTCCACGGGCGGCAGGGAGGCCCTCAGAGACTATGCGGCCGAACTGCTGGTCTCAGTCCACTCCGCCGACGGAAAGCCGTCATACGACCTTAAAACGGCTCTGGCGCTGGGCTCTGTCGGCGACCCGGCGGCCTGCGCCTATATAGACGGCACCGTCGACAGCCTTTCGCCCTCGGCATCGCTCAACACCGCCGCCTATCTTCTGCATCTCGCGGGAGCGGGATACGGGGATGACAGCCGCGCGACCGAAAGCTTACTCATCGGCCTGATCCTCGGAAAGAGGCTTGAGGACGGAGGCTGGGCCTTCACCGGAAAGGTATCAGATCCGGATATGACGGCGATCGTCCTCCAGGCTCTCGCGCCCTACGCCACCGGTCTGAGGGAACTTCCCGCCGGATGCGACGGCAAAGCCCTGTCGGAAGCGGTCGACGGAGCCCTCGCACTGCTCTCTTCAAAGCAGCTTGACGGCGGCGGCTTTTCCTCCTTCGGCACCGAGAATTCAGAGAGCGCCTCGCAGGTGGCTCTGGCTCTCTGCTCGCTGGGGATCGATCCGTCGGCGGACGAAAGATTCGTGAAGAATGGCTCGTCGGTCACCGGAGCGCTGATCGCCTTCGGGACCGCAGACGGCGGTTTTTCGCATATCCCCGGCGGCAGCCGCGACTCGGGCGCGACGGCACAGGCTTTTCTGGCTTTTTCCTCGATCATGCTCTGTGAGAGCGGCGGCAGGTCAGTCTTCAGCTTCGAAGCTCCCGACAGAGAGGCGGCGGCGGCCGCCCGGCCGGTCACCGGCCGGGCGGAGGCCGCGGACGCCGGCGGGAAGGAAGCAGGAAGGCTGCCCGCCTGGCGGATCGCCGGCGCCGCGGGCGTCGGAGCGGCCGCGCTCATCGGCTGCGCCGCGCTCCGGTTCGCCGGAAAAAGGAAAAAGGGATATTACATAACTGTCGCCGTATGCGCGGCCGCGGCCGCCGCCGCCCTCCTGCTGCTGAGGATCGAGACGCCCGGAAGCTTCGGCGGAAACGGCAGAGAGAAGGAGAACGCCGTCGGCACCGTGACGCTGACGGTGAGCTGCGGCGTCATCGCGGGGAGAGACGACCTGAAAGTCGAACTCCCCGAAAACGGTATCATACTCGACAGCGTCGTTATGCCGATCGCCGACGGCGACACCGTCCTTACCGTCCTCAACGACGCAGCGGCGGAATACGGCCTGCTGATCGACCGCGGAGGCAGCGGCGCGACGGCATACATAAGGGCGATAAACAACATCGGAGAGCGCGATTTCGGAGAGCTCTCGGGCTGGCTCTACTTCGTCAACGGAGAGTCCGCCGCGGTCGGATGCGGCTCATACCGGCTGTCCGACGGAGACGTCATAGTCTGGAAATACACCCTCAACGGCGTCGACTGACACCGTAGGAGAATAAAGAACATTTGAAAGGAGATACGCCATGGTAAGGCTGTGCGACATGCACCCGTCGGTGACCGCGGCATACGCGGCGGCGGTTGTCGGCATTGGTATGTTCATACAGAACCCGGTGCTGCAGTTTTTATCGCTTGCCGGGGCGCTCTCCTTTATCATCGCCTCGGGCAGCGCGTCCCGCCGGCATATCCTGCCTGTCGCCGGAATCGCCGCCGCGGTCGCCTTTCTCAACCCGCTCATATCGCACAGGGGAAGCACCGTCCTGCTCTACGTCAACGGGAATCCATGCACCCTCGAAGCGCTTGCCTGGGGCGCGAATTCAGGGATCATGATCGCGGCAGTCCTCTTCTGGACCTTCTCCTTCTCAAAGATACTGACCGTAGAGAAGGTGATCTGCCTTGCGGGAGGTCTGTCGCCGAGGATCGCCGCCGTTATATCCTCTGCGTTCAGACACATACCTCTTTTCGGAAGATACTATTCCGAAATTTCGTCTCTCAGAAAAGCCTGCGTCGCGTCGGATTCCGATCTCAGTCCCGCCGGCAGGATCAGAGATTCCGCCGCCGCCTTTTCGGCGACCGTCGGCCTCGCTCTCGAGACCGGCATCGACGCCGCCGACAGCATGGACGCGAGGGGATGGGGGGCGCCGGGGAGGAGATCCTTCTCGCGCTTCACCTTCACCCGCCGCGACACCGCAGTCCTGATCTTCATCGCCGCGGCTGCCGGGATCGAGATCGCCGCGGGAGCCTCCGGGTTCCTCGGATTTGATTTTTATCCCTCGCTCTGCTTCTCGGGCGGAGGACCCGCCGCGGCGGCGGCTTATGCCCTCTTCGCGCTGCTTTCCTTCTTCCCGGCGGCAAACGAGGCCGCGTGGAGGATTTTCTGGAAAAAGAGAAAAACTCCCCGGGAGACCGATGTCGAAAGGAGGCTCAGAGAGCAATGGAAAGAATGACCCGATGCAGCGGAGCGGTCTCGGTCAGAGACCTTGGATATACTCCGCGCGGCGCCTCTCTGCCCGTCCTTTCGGGAATATCCTTCGACGTCTGTCCCGGAGAGCTGGTGCTGCTCGCCGGTCCGTCGGGCAGCGGAAAGACGACGATGCTCCGGGCGATCAAACCCGAGCCTCCCCTCCCCGGACTCCTTTCCGGAGTGCTGACCGTCGGCGGACGGGATATCCGACAGATGTCTTCCGCCGAACAGGCCGAAGCCATAGGATTCGTTTCAAGGGACCCCGAGGGCCAGACTGTGACCGACACCGTCTCCTCAGAGCTCGCATTCTGCGCCGAAAATCTCGGCTACCCCTCCTCTCTCACCGCCCTGAGAGTCGCGGAGACCGCCTCCTGGTTCGGGATCGACGGAATAGTCGACAAAAAGACATCAACTCTCTCGGGAGGAAAAAAACAGCTGCTCGCGCTTGCCGCGGCGGCGGTGACGCACCCCTCTCTGCTCCTGCTCGACGAGCCTACGTCCGGACTCGATCCGGTCGCCGCGGATGCATTCCTCTCGGCGGTGAAGAGGCTCAACCGCGAGCTCGGGATAACGATCATCATCGCCGAGCACAGGCTGGGTCCGCTTCTCGGCGACGCCTCAAAGCTGCTGCTCCTCGACGGAGGAAAGCTGGTCTTTGACGGCGATCCGCGGGAAGGCGCCGAAAAGCTTCTTTCGATAAGAGCCGTCGCTCCCGAGGCTCCCGCCGCTGCCAGGTTCGCTCACGCGATGGGCGCCCGCGGCAGACTTCCGGTGACTGTCGCCGAAGGCAGGGCCTTCGCCGCGGGTCTCCCGGTCCGCACTGCCGCCTTTGACAGACAGGCAGAATCCCCGGACGGCGAGCCTGTCCTGAAGATGCGGAATGTCAGATTCAGGTATGAAAAGGATATGCCCGACGTCCTGAAGAACTTCTCGGTCGATCTTCACACCGGTGAGTCGGCGGCGCTGCTGGGCGGCAACGGCTCGGGCAAGACGACAGTCCTGCTGACCGCCGCGGGGATCCTCCGGCCCTATGCCGGGGTCTGCCGAATCTTCGGCGAGGATCCGTCTGCCGGAAAGACCAGAAGGAAGCGGGAACCCGGAAAGAGGATCGGCATCCTGCCGCAGAACGTAAGGCTTCTTTTCTCGGGTTTCTCGGTAAAAGAGGAACTGAAGGCGGCCGGAGTCCCCGACGCCGATATCCCGGAAGCCCTCAAAGGCAGGCTCGAGACCTGCTCCTACGACCTCTCGGGCGGGGAATCAAGGCTGCTCGGCCTTGCGATGGTCCTTGCGCAGAAGCCCGGACTTCTCCTCCTCGACGAGCCCACCTGCGGCCTAGACGGCGGAGCGAAAGAAGAGCTTGCCTCACTTATCAGGAAACTGGCATCTGAAGGCGTCGCGGTGCTCACCGTCACGCACGACTGCGAGTTCGCCGCGGAATGCTCCGACCGGGTGATCATGATGTTCGACGGAAGGGCCGCGGGAAGCGGCGCCCCGGGCGAATTCTTCTGTGAGGC
>ONVJ01000260.1 GCA_900321265.1 uncultured Eubacteriales bacterium | reverse complement strand
CGCAAATGTCACGGCCGGGAAACCGTGACATTTGCCGATCTTTTTCGTTTTTTGCCAGAAAAAACACCATATTATTGAGCATTTTAGGGCAAAAACGGCACGGTAACGTGCCGAGAAAAACGTCGCAGGGTTGTTCAAAAATTCGCTAAGCGAGTTTTTGAACAACCCCTTCTTGACTGAGTCAGGTTTATGCCTGCTTTGTAAATTTCTGTGATCGGATGATTATTTGGAATACTTCTCGAAAAGGGCGGCCGACTGTCTGAATCTGTATTCGGGGTCCTTATCTCCGAAGGTCCCTATGAAATAAAGCTTTTCGTCTTTCTGGAAACATGAGATGATGCAGTTGCCGGCGGTGGATGTATAACCCGTCTTTATACCTATGCAGTAACTGTTATAGTATTTGCTCTCCTTGTCAAGAAGCAGGTTCGTGCTCGCCAGCTCGATCGTTTCGCCGGATACGAGCTTCATCTGCGTCTTTGAGGTGGATGCCGAGGATCTGATCAGCGGGATCTGTATCGCCTGCTGGACGATGATCATCAGATCGTTCATGCAGGTGTAGTGCCCCGAGGCGTGGAAACCGTCGGGATTTGTCCAGTGGGAGTTTATGAGGGCGTTTGCCGCCGACCAGCGGTTCATCTCGGTCACGAAGGCGCTGACCCTCGCCTTTGCCGTTTTCGCAGAAGGATCGATCAGACCTCCGACATAATCGGCTGCGACATAGGCCGCGTCGTTGCCCGACGGTATCAGCATGCATCTGACCGTCTGCTCCAGGGTGAGCTTCATACCCGGCTTCAGTTCGGCGAGAGAGGAGCCGGCGCTGACCAGGGTCAGGACATCGCTTTTTACCGTCACGACGTCGGAGAGCCGGTTCCCGGCAAAATCCAGGACGGTCATCGCCGTCACGAGCTTGGTCAGGGAGGCCGGATATAGTCCGTCGGTCAGATTACCCTTGTGTTCAAGCAGAGTTAGCGATCCTCCCGAGCTGACAAAGACGAAGGATCGGCTTGCCGCGGTCGGCGGGGCCGGCGATGTCGTTTCCTGCTTCGTGGTGATCTCCACCGGTGCCCGGGTCGTCTCTGCCTGTGTTTCTGTCAGCTGAAGCGCAGATGTTTCAGGTTCCGCGGAGGTCACGGGCGGTGCTGAGACCGGAGCCGAGGATGTTTCCGGACTGTCTGCCGTTTCGCTCTGAGCGGCGGTCAGGGATGTCTCGTCCGGGGAGGAGGTGTTTTCCGCGATGCCGGATGTACCGGTCGGGTCGGATGTGCTGTCGGCGGACGAACCGGTCGAAGGATTCGGCGCGGTCGATATGACCGAGGAGGTCGAGCCCTGCACCGGAGGGTTCTTTGTTTTTGACGGTCTCAGGGCGTTCACGATCACGGCGGCTATCACGACGGCGGCAAGCGCCGCGAGTGAGAGCGCAATGATCAGGCCTTCTTTTTTATTTATCTTCATCGGTTTTTTCGCATTCCCACTGATTTCAAAAAATGTGTGACCGGTGCAAAGAGTGCGTACGGGGACGATGTCTGTCTCCACGGGATCGCACTGTCTGTCTCGATACAGTCCGGCTTTTGCTCATATCACCGGACAGAACCGTCGCTGTTCCGCGACAGAAAAGCACTCCTCACGCAGGTTTCAGTCAGATTACGGAGACGAGATTGTTTCTCCCGCACCCGTTATCCTGAATATTTTAACACAAATGAAAAGCCATTGCAATAATATCCGGCTTTTTTTTTCATTCCGCGCGGGTTTTGCTCCTGCAGGCTGATAATCAATGCCGGAACAGCCGCCGCGGCGAATCCGGATTGGCGGCTTTTCCAAATCCCAAAAAATGTCCTGCAGCGGGCTGACACCGACTTTTGCGGAGAAATAACTTTACAAAACGCTTAAAATATAGTATACTTAATAAAATACCGCATTACCAGACGAGAACATCGCGGCGGGAGATTTTCTGCCTGTTTCCGCGTCGAAATCCAGACAGCCCGCTGTCCCCCCGAGCGGTTTCGGTGCGAAAACAGAAAAAACATCCCTCAGATCCGCAGATGCCGATTTTGCGGTTTTTCACCAATACCTGATTGAAATAAAAAAGGAGTTCCGGTAAGATGAAACTCAATTACAAACGGACCTTGCTAGTCGGATTTGCGTTTTTCCTGATCTGCACCTTCTGGCAGGCATACGACACCGTCATCCCGAAGATACTGACAGACCGCTACGGCCTGTCCCAGAGCCTTTCGGGCATAATCATGGCTCTTGACAACATACTCGCCCTCTTCATGCTGCCGCTGTTCGGATCGATCTCCGACAGATGCAGGAGCAAAAGAGGGAAGAGAACTCCCTTTATCTTCTTCGGTACCGTTGCCGCGGTAGCCGCCTTCATGCTTCTCACCGTCGCCGACGCCTCCCAGCTCAAGCTGATCAATAAGGCGACGACGATCAACGACCCCGACACCCTCGCCGTGATCTACGATAACCTCGGGAGCGAGGAGATCCTCACGCCCGAGGGCGACAGATTCACGCTGGCGTCGAGATATACGAAGGCTGAGTTCACGTCGATCAAATCCACTGTCAAAGAGACAGATTTCAGAGCGAAGACGGTCGTTATGGCCAAATCCGACGGCTCCGGACTGATAACCGTGGAAACGAGGTACAAGATCCGTATCGTCACATACGACGGCAGCGTTTTCTGGTACCGCGACCGCGAGACCGAAAAGGACACGGCGATCGGCGAGACAGTGACGGTCGACGGAAAGGACGTTTCTCTCAAGGCGATCTTTGACGGAACGGCATCTTATGACGGGATCCCCGCCTTCTCGGAAAAGACAAACTCGGTATATACTAATTTCGTTGTGCCGTCGAGGCAGTCGTACATCGGAAAGATCACAAAATCCAACCCCGGCAACCTAATATGGTTCATGATCATACTTATGGTCGTTCTGGTCGCGATGTCTACCTTCCGCTCGCCGGCGGTCGCCCTCATGCCCGACGTCACCGTCAAGCCTCTGAGATCGAAGGCGAACGCGATCATCAACCTGATGGGGACGGTCGGAGGAATGACGGTGCTCGTCCTCGGAATGGGCTTCGCCTTCAACAACAGCGCGATCGCCAACACCTTCAGGCCCTGGTTCGGTTTCTTCGCGGTAGTCAGCGGGATCATGCTCGCCGCCCTCTGCGTCTTTATGCTGACGGTCAAGGAGCCTCAGTGGAATGCCGACATGATCTCGGCGTCCGAGCTTCTCGAAGCCGAGGAAGCTTCCGAAGCGCCTGAGGAAGAAGCCGGAGACAAGGACAAAAAGAAAAAAGGCCGCCTGTCGGGCGGAGAGTTCATTTCTCTCATCCTGATCCTCGCCTCGGTCGCCCTCTGGTATTTCGGATATAACGCAGTAACATCAAAATACTCGGTCTACGCCACCAATATCCTCGACCTTGACTACAGCACGACGCTGCTGATAGCCAACGCCGCCGCCGTCGTCTCCTATCTGCCGGTCGGCATCATCTCGTCGAAGATCGGCAGAAAGAAGACGATCCTCGCCGGCATCGTGCTGCTTGCGGCCTCCTTCACCGTCGCCTGCTTTATGAGAGTCGGCTCTCCCGCGATCGTGATGAACATCATGTTCGCTCTCGCCGGCATCGGATGGGCGACCATCAACGTCAACTCCTTCCCGATGGTCGTTGAGCTCTCAAAGAGCGGAGACATAGGAAAATATACCGGCTATTACTACGCGGCGAGCATGGCTGCGCAGGCGCTCACGCCCTTCCTCTCGGGACTCCTTATGGACAGAATGGGGATGACCGTCCTCTTCCCCTACGCTGCGGTCTTCGTATCGCTCGCCTTCATAACCATGCTGCTCGTCAGGCACGGGGATTCGAAGCCCATCCCGCCGAAGAGCAGGCTTGAGGCATTTGACACCGACAACTGACCGGAAATCATTCAGAAAAGAGATAATCATATGTGGCCGTTAATTATTTCGATATCGGTTCTTATCCTGCTCTTCGTTATCTACGTCATCCTTCTCAGACCCAGGCCTGAGCCCAAGACATCCGTCGAGCCGCTGAGAGTCGACTATGCCCACCGGGGCCTCTGGGGAAAGAACGAGGCGGTGGAGAACACCATGCCCGCCTTTGAGGCTGCGTCTGAAGAGGGATACGGAATAGAGCTTGACGTCAGGCTCTCCTCCGACGGCGAGATCGTCGTTTTCCACGACGATACTCTCGAGAGGCTCTGCGGACGCCCCGAAAGAGTCGATCAGCTCACTTCTTCCGAGCTCAGCTGGGTCGATATCCGTGGAACCTATGAAAAGATCCCGCTTTTCACCGACGTCCTCTCGAGGATCGACCACAGAACGCCCCTCTGCATCGAGCTGAAAGGGAACGATCAGGCTCTCTGCGAGAAACTGGCGGTCATCCTCGACGGATACGACGGCTATTTTTCGGTGGAATCCTTCAATCCGTTTCTGCTCAACTGGTTCAGAAAGAACCGCCCGAGATATGTCAGAGGCCAGCTTACGACCAATCTCTTCAGAAAAGGCGTAAAGACAGGCTTCTTCGGCAAGCTCGCCTGTACGACGATGCTCTTCAACTTTCTCTCGAAACCCGACTACATAGCCTATGACGTGATGTTCCCGAAGCAGTTTGCCAAGGTGATCTGCGAGAAGCTTTATCATCCTCTGACTGTCTGCTGGACGGTCGAGGACACCGATAGCTTCCGTGCGGCAAAAGCCGAAGGCAGGATCGTGATCTTCCAGAAGTGCGAGCCGCTCCCGGAATTTGCGTCGAAGGTCAAGCCGGCAAGCAGGTGATGAAAGACAGTTACGACGCCCTGAAGACCGAGGGCAGAAACCCGAGAACGTTGAACATAGACCGCATGTCGACGGTCGATATGGTAAAGACGGTCAACGCCGAATACCGGGCCGTGGAGGACGCGGTCGATCTTGTCGCGGAGGACATAGCTGCCGCCGTCGATCTGATATCCGATGCGCTGTCCGCCGGGCATCACCTCATATATGTAGGCGCGGGGACGTCGGGCAGGCTCGGCGTCGTCGACGCATCAGAATGCCCGCCGACCTTCGGAGTCGATCCGTCGCTCGTCAGGGGCGTGATCGCCGGAGGAAAAGAAGCCATGTTCCGCTCGTCCGAGGGGACCGAGGACAGCCCGGAAGAGGGTGCTGCGGCGATTCAGGCAGAGGGCATCGAACCCGGCGACGTCGTCGTCGGTCTCTCGGCGTCGGGCAGGGCGCCCTTCGTGCTCGGCGCGCTGAGGCGCGCGAAAGAGCTCGGGGCGAAGACGGTCGGAGTGAGCTGCAACCCCGGCTCTCTGATAGAGGATGCCGCCGATCTGCACGTCTCGCCCTATGTCGGGCCGGAAGTCATATCGGGTTCTACCAGGATGAAGGCAGGGTCCGCGCAGAAGCTCATTCTGAATATCTTTTCGACCTGCGCGATGATCAAGACGGGGCGCGTCAGATCGAATCTCATGATCAACGTCCGCCCGTCGAACGAAAAACTCGTCGAGAGGGCGATAAGGATAATAATCGAGCTTTCGGGCTGTACGAGAGACGAGGCGGAGGAAGCGCTGCGGGAGGGCGGAGACGTCCCTGCCGCGCTGGATCTTATCGAGTCCCGAAAGAAATAAAAAAGTCCCCGGATACCCGGGATGCGGATGTCCCGAACGAACTCCGCGCGCTTTGCGGGCTGTCCCGAAAGATCCGTGGAGGCAGCCTGAATGCCGTCCGAAAAACAGAAATGAAGAAAAAAAAGACAGAAAAGACAGAAATCCCCGGGACAGGACCCTTCGAAACAGAGAATGATTCCGGGTCGGCGGTCTCACCAAAGGAAAAAGACGGCCCGGACTGCGGCGACGAAAAAGCCGCAAAGCGCGCCTTAAAGCGCAGGGTGATCTCGATCACGGAGCTTTCGCTCGTTGTCTTTCTCAACCTGGTGTTCATCTTTCACTTTATCGCTACAGCCGACACGCTGTCAAAAGGACTGTCGCCGACTCTCGCGTCGACTCTCGTCATTATGTTCGAGTTTGTTTTGTGCGCAATTCCGGCGACGCTGCTCCTGACGGCCCTCATTCCGGTCAATGTGTGTTATACCAAGCTTTTCTCCAGAGGCTGGGAGATCTGCGCCGCGCTCTGCGTCGGATGGTTCGTCGCCGAGTTCTTCCTGATCGAATCCCTGACGGGCATACCGCTGGGCGTAGTTCTGATCGTCGGTGCGATCCTTCCGAACACGCTGCTGATCTTTGAGGCTTACACCCTTGAAAAACGGCTGAAAGAAAAAAAAGCGGAGAAAAAATAAGAGGTTGTAAAAGGGGTTGTTCAAAAACTCGTGTGGCGAGTTTTTGAACAACCCCAAAATAATATGCTTTTCTCTGGGGCCTCCGCGCTTCTCAGCGGCGTTTGCCGAGCGGAAGGGCGGCGAGACAGGCCGCGAAGGCGACAAAGACGAGGGAAGCGGCGCTCTTGCAGCCTTTTTCTCCGTCAGGTGCCTGGGTCGTTGCATCCGCTTCGGGAGCAGAAGTCGCTTCCGGCTCAGGCTGGGATGTCTCGGGCGGACGCGTGTCCTTCGCCGGGAACTCAGAGGTCTCGGTCGCTCCGCACTTCGAGCAGACTCTCTCGCCCGTCCAGGGCTCCCAGGCGGGTCCTTCGCTTATCTCCTTCCATTCGCCGAACTCATGGACGCACTCGGTGGTCATCGGAGTATCGGTTATTCCCAGCTTTGCATACAGGAGCTTGAATATCTCCTCGTGTCCGGCGCTGTTCGGGTGGATGTCGTAGGCGAGGATGTTCGTCCGCGCGGCGGCGAAATCGTCAATGACAGAGGGGACGTCGGCGACCTCGTATCCCGCCGCCTCGGCAGCCGCTCTCATGGCGACATTGATCGAGGCAAGTATCGGGGAGGCGAAGCTGTTGACCGTTTCGAGATTCGGGACGTTCTTGAGCGGATTGTACTGAGCCAGGAAGACGACTCTCGCCGAAGGATTGTATTCTTTGAGTAGAGCGGTGATCTTGGCCATGTTGGCCGAATAGCCGGTGACGATGCCGACCAGCTTCGCCTGGAGCTCGGTGTTTTCCGCGGCAGCGGCGAAACTCTCCGGCGTCGCGCCCATCAGGGCGCTGGCGGCGCTGTCAACGCTCGTTACAGCGATCCCGGTAATGGCGGAGGCGATCTCGGTTATGCTGCGAAGGAGGTCGTTGCCGCCTATCGATATTACGATGAGATCCGACGCTTCCACTTCATTTCGAATTGTCTGAAGCAGTGCCAGAAGATCCGCCGATCTGTCGCCGTTGACCGCCCGGTTGATATAGGTCTGTCTGCTCTTCAGTCCTATCGCCTCCGCGAGCTTGTTTCCGTAGCTCGGGCAGAGATAGGGATCCGAGGTGCTGTAATCGGGAAGGCCGTAGCCGGTCGAGATCGAGTCTCCCAGGACGAGAAGCCTGCTGTATTCGCCCGACGCCGACGCCGGGACGGCAAGCGGGGCGCAGAGCAGGGCGACGAGACAGAACGCGAGAATTGCCGAAGCTGCCTTGCGTTTTATCATGTGTTTCATAGCGGTTTTCCTTTCGTGATGCGGATAGGTCCTGCATCGGGCGGGACCGTGCGGCAATACTATAACATAATAATTATAATGCTCCCGGTGGCTTTTGTCAATATTTTTCATAAGAACTAAAAGTCTTGAAAATGATTGACTTTAAAGCGAAAATATATTATAATTTAATGCAATCAGTTTTGACCTGCCCCGGATCTGCAGATAAGATCCGGGCGACGCCTGAAAAGAATCCAACAAAGGATGTTGAAAAAATGAAGAAAATTCTGTCTGCTCTTCTCGCGGCGCTCTTTGTTCTTGCTGCGCTTGCCGCCTGCGGAGAACCCGAGACTCCTTCGGATATCACGTCGGTTCCGGTCGCTCAGACTACCGCCGGAAATGTCACCGAGCCGCCCGCGGATACCGAATTCGCGCCAAGCAACGTTCCGGCCGATCTGAAATATCCCGGCAAGACGATAAAGTTCCTCTACTGGGAAGACGTCGAACGCGAAGAGTTCTTTGCCGATGAGGAGACCGGTGAGAAGGTCCACGACGCCATCCACAAAAAGAACCTCGTAACAGAGTCTCAGCTGGGCGTCACGCTTGAATGGACGCCTCAGAAAGGCAATTACGGCAATCAGGCTGTCTTTGTCACCGCCGCGGAGAACAGCGTCAACGGCGGAGCCGATACCGCTTTCGACTTCTACTGCAGCTATTCGCTCGCCGCCCCGACGATGGCCCTGAAGGGCCTTTCCCAGAATATGCTCGATTACCCGATAATCGACCTCTCCCAGCCCTGGTGGCCTTCCTCTCTGGTCTCACAGGCGACGATCGGAGGAAAGATCTATTTCGTATCGGGCGACCTTTCGACCAATCTGCTCTATTTTATGTACTCGATGTTCTTCAACAAGGATCTCTATGAATCTTATCACCACGGCGAGAGCACCCTCTATGAGATCGTGAACGAAGGCAACTGGACCTTTGACGAGCTGCTCAGAGTCTGCGAAGGCGTTTACGAGGATCTCAACGCGAACGGAAGTGCAGATTACGGCGACCGCTTCGGATTCCAGTCGATAGACCTCCACTTCGACGCTTTCTATATCGGTTCGGGCCTGAAGAACCTTGAAGTCGACGGGAGCGGGAATATCGTCGCCTCAGACGATTTCGACTCTGAAAAAGTCGTCGATCTCGCAGAGCGCCTCTGCACCTTCCTGCATACCGGCGGATACGCCTTCGGAAAAGGTACGACGAGCCAGTACTCCTCCGCACAGGCGTTCTCCAAAGGCGAGGCGATGATAGTATGCGACAGAGTCTATATCGCCTCCGGAACCCTCAAGTCCTCCGACGTCAACTACGGAGTCATTCCGGTGCCGAAATACAACTCCGACCAGGAGAACTACGTGACCTGCATGGCCTTCCCCTACACGATGTATTCGATGTCGGTAGCCTCTCCCGACAAGGAGGCGGCCGCCGCCACCCTCGAGGTCATGTGCTACACCTCCTATGTCAATCTGAAGCCCGCCCTCTTTGAGGAGTCGATGAAGGCCAGATACTCCAGGGAAGCCAACGACGCCATCATGTACGATATCATCTACGGCAACGTCTTCTTCGAACTCGGCAGGATATTCACCACCGACACCAACAATATACCCTATTCGGTGTTCAGAGACGCGATCAAGTCTAATCAGGGCAAGAGCTATAAGAGGCTCGCGACCGGAAACAAGGCCAAACTCGCCGACTGTTGCAAAAATATCAACGAGTCTCTCGCGAAGCTCAGCTGACGCGGAATGCGGCAGGGATCACCCGCTTTTCGCCGGCAGACGCGCGGCATGAGGCGGATATCCGCGAAATAACAGATATCACAAGGAGCAAATGTCCTTAAATGACACTTTATGAAGAACTCAAGGCCAGAGGACTGGTGGCTCAGGTCACCGACGAGGCCGAGATAAGCAATATGATCAACGCCGGAAAGGCGAGATTCTACATCGGATTCGACTGCACTGCCGATTCTCTCACCGCAGGGCACTTCATGGCGCTCACGCTGATGAAGCGCCTCCAGAACGGCGGCAACCGCCCGGTCGCCCTGATCGGCGGCGGGACCACCATGATAGGCGATCCCTCGGGACGCACCGACATGCGGAAGATGCTGACCAAGGAGGACATCGACTACAACGCCGGGCGCTTCCGCGTCCAGATGGAGAGATTCATCGATTTCGGCGAGGGCAGGGCGACGATGATGAACAACGCCGACTGGCTGCTCGGCCTCAACTACATCGAGCTCCTCCGCGAGGTCGGAGCCTGCTTCTCGGTAAACAACATGCTGAGAGCCGAGTGCTACAAACAGAGGATGGAGAAGGGACTGTCCTTCCTCGAGTTCAACTATATGATAATGCAGTCCTACGACTTCTACTACCTTTTCAAAAACCACGGCGTGAACATGCAGTTCGGCGGAGACGATCAGTGGTCGAACATGCTGGGCGGCACCGAGCTGATCAGAAGGAAGCTCGGGAAGGACGCGCACGCGATGACGATCACCCTGCTGACCGACTCGCAGGGCAAGAAGATGGGGAAGACGGCGGGCAACGCCGTCTGGCTCGACGCCGCCAAGACGACGCCCTACGATTTCTACCAGTACTGGAGAAACGTCGGCGACAGCGACGTGATGAAGTGCATAAGGATGCTCACCTTCCTTCCGCTCGATCAGATCGCCGAGATGGAGACCTGGAAGGATCAGCAGATCAACCGCGCCAAGGAGATCCTCGCATTCGAGCTCACGTCGATGGTCCACGGCAGGGAAGAGGCCGAAAAGGCCGAGGCTTCTGCCAAGTCCCTCTTCGCCGCTGGGGCAGAGGCGGACATCCCAACCGCCGAGATCGCGGAGAACGATCTTTCCGCGGACGGGACCGCCGATATCCTGACTCTGCTTGTAAAGTCGGGCCTGACACCGTCGAGATCTGATGCCAGACGCGCCGTCGAGCAGGGCGGTGTCACCGCCGACGGAGAAAAGATCGCCGACACGAGGGCAGCCTTCACCGGCGAGGCTCTCCGAGCGGGGGTCGTCATCCGCCGCGGAAAGAAAGCCTACAAGAAGGTCGTGCTGAAATAAGCAGAAGAAAAAAACATATGGCCGTTGAAAACCGCGGGGCGGTTTTCAACGGCCATATTTGGTGCAATGTATGTTATTCCGACAGGCTGCTGCCGGTCAGTATCTTCACGAGCTCGTCGTCCTTGTCGAGGATGATGGTGCGCTTTCCGCTGCCCGACAGCGATTCCTTGAGCGCGTCGAGCCCTCTGATGTATTCGTAGAAGGCGGCTTTTTCCTCGGAGTTGTAGGCGTCTTTGAGGATCCTCATATACTCCTGTTCGCCCTCGGCGACCAGGATCGCGGCGTCCTTCTGGGCTTCCGCCAGCTGAAGCTCGACCTGCTTGTCGGTCTCGTTCTTGATCTTCTGGGCGTCGGCGTTGCCGTTGGCTATATAGCCGGCGGCGATGTTCTGGCGCTCTGAGATCATCCTCTCGTAGACGGCGTTCTGGTTGTCGGCGGGAAGGCTGAAGGTCTTGATCTGGGCCGTGAGGATCTCGATGCCGTACTGGGCGATGTCGCTTCCGGCCTCGGCCGTGATCTTCTGGGTGAGCGTCTCGCCTCTGGCCTCGATGACTTCCGCCTGGTTCATCGACGAGATTATGTTCTTGATCGCGTTGTAGACGGCGGCCTCGATGCGCTCCTCGGCGCGTCCGCGGGTCGCGTTGAGAGTCCTGATGACGGCGCCCGGATCGGTGATCCTCCAGAGCACGAAGCTGTCGACCACCATGCTCTTCTTGTCTTTGGTGATAACGTCTGACTCGGGGATGTCGTAGAAGATTATCTCCTTCGAGATGTACGAGACGTTCTGGATGAGCGGCACCTTGATCTTGAGCCCCGGCTCGTCCTTGATGTCGACGATCTTGCCGAACTGGCGGACGACCGCGTACTGGTTGGGCTTTACCGTGTAGAAGACTCCGCCGGCGACCGACGCAAGGATGAGGATGACGGCGACGGCGACTATGATGAGGGCAAATCTTCCTTTCTTCATTGCGCTTCACCTCCGCTTATGATGGGGTTCAGGGGCAGGATGCTCTGGGTGTTGCCGTCGGTAACGATTATGTCGAGAGAGGGAAGGAGATCCTCGAGCGTCTCATAGAAGAGCCGCTTCTTCGTAATGAGCGGGAAGTTTTTATACTCCTCGTACATCTTCAGAAATCTCGCGACCTGTCCTTCGGCCTCGGCGATCCTCGCCGCCTTTGAAGCCTCAGCCGCCTGGATTATCTTGTCTGCCTGGGCGGCTGCCTCGGGCAGCTTCTCGTTCTGGTACCGCTTCGCGTTGTTTATCGCGGTATCTGCCTGCTGCTTGGCGCTCTCGACAGATTTGAAGGCGTTGAAGACGTTTTCGGTGGGCGGCTCGACGTCCTGGATCATGATGTTGACGAGCTGCAGACCGATGTTCCTCTCAGCCAGCTCGGCAGACAGCTTCTCGCGTATCTTCGCCTGGATCTCGCCCTTGGCGGTGGTCATTACGTCGTCGACGTTGTAGTCAGAGATGGTCGCTCTGATGCAGGACATCGCCGAATTGTGCAGGACGAGCTCGGGATTTTCTGAATTGAAGAGATACGCGGTGGCGTCGTTGACCTTGTATTCCATATAAAAGTCGACGTCGATCAGGTTCATGTCGGCGGTGATCATCAGCGGGTTCTCGCCCTGACCGAAAGTCTGCGTCGAACCCTCGATGGTATAACCGATGCTGGCGCCGTGGGTGGTGATATCGACCTTGCGGGCCTCCTGGATATAGGGGATCTTCCAGTGGACACCGGCTCCGTCGACACGCTGGACCTTGCCGAACATGACGACCACGGCCTGCTGGTCTTCTGATACCGAGTAAAAACTTCCCAGTACCACCGAGACGATCAGTATCCCGATCGCGGCGAAGGGAATTATCCTGGCCGTGACCTTAAGTTTTTTTACTCTGTCTGCCGGCCCTTTTTCCGCGATCTTGAGAAGTATCGCGGGACCGGCGATGGCGGCGATTATCAAAAAGATGATGAATGGCATGCTTTCACTACCTTTCAGGATTATTTTTGTGATATAAAGCCCGTGCGGAGGACGGGAGGGACGGTCCCGTTCTCTTTATCTCCGGATACCGGATCAGGCCTGCTCTGCGGCGTCTGTCCGGCGGATGCTTTCGATGACGACCGGCTCCCTCGGGAAGTCAGCCATCCCTCCGATGCGGCAGGTCCTTACCGCCGCTATCGCATCGAGAACCTCGTATCCTTCGGTCAGCTTTCCGAAGCCCGCGTACTGGGCGTCGAGATGCGGCGCGTCCTTATGCATTATGAAAAACTGCGAGGAGGCTGAATCGGGATCCGAGGTCCTCGCCATCGAGAGGACTCCTCTCGTGTGCTTCAGGGTGTTGGTCATAAAGCCGTTGGCTGCGAACTCCCCTTTGATAGGGGATGCGGGCCTGCGGTCGAAGTTTTCGGTGTATCCTCCGCCCTGGATCATGAAGCCCTTGATGACGCGGTGAAAGATCAGGCCGTCGAAAAATCCTTTTTCGACGAGCGACAGAAAGTTCTTCACCGTCGCCGGCGCGTATTCGGGACAGAGCTCGGCTTTCATGACGCCGAAGCCCCTGACCGTGATCTCTATAACGGGATGCTTAACCATTATTTTGTTCTCTCTTTCTTATCCGACGGCATGCCCGGAGGGGAAGATGTCCCGCGGGGCTGCCGGCGGTTGTATTATCAGTATTGTGTCTCCCCGTCATCTCAGTCCGGGGAAGGCAAGGAGGATGAGCTCCTTCGCTCTCCGGGTCTCGCCTTTCAGCCAGAGGGCGCCGAATATGGTCTCAAAGCCTGTTGCCCGGCGGTATTCGATGACCGAGGCGCTCTTCGGAGTGTTTTTGCCGTGTCCCGCGTTCCTTCCCCTTCGGTAGAGCGACTGCTCCTCTTCGGTGAGCATGGGGAAGACGCGCTCCACCGCGTCCGACTGAGAGGTGGCTTTTACGTATTTTACCGCTTCGCGGTTGAGCCCCGAGGAATCGCAGAGCCCCTTTTT